>JALOMM010000146.1 GCA_025455535.1 Bacteroidales bacterium
CAGCAGCCACGGGGTGATCTCCCTTCCCTGGTCAAAGCTGATGTTGTTTTTCTTGTCATCAAGGTTCTCCTCTACGAAGAGTTTTGTCGCTAGCCATGCTGCTATCATCTCCTCATATTCACCGTGTTTATAATATTTCTCAAGATCCTTCTCAATGAAAGCGGTGGTGAAGGTTCCCTCCTGGAAGAGGTGGTTTCGCATCAGCATGCGGAAGAAGGGGAGGGTGGTCTTGGTGCCTTTGATCCACACCTTGTCGAGAGCCTTTTTCGTGTTCACAACAGCCTCATGTCGGTCTTTTCCGGTGACAATCAGTTTTGCGATCATCGAGTCGTAGCTTGCCACTATTGATGAACCTGCCCTGACGCCGGTGTCAACCCTTATCCCCGGCTCCTCCGGGAAGCTGATCTTTTCTATCCTGCCCGGTGATGGGGCGAAGCCTGCCTGAACATCCTCGGCATTGATACGGCATTCAATAGCCCAGCCGGTAAGTCTGACATCTTCCTGACGTATCTTCAGCTCCTCGCCCATGGCTATCCGTATCTGCTGTTCAATCAGGTCAATTCCGGTGATCATCTCAGTAACAGGATGCTCTACCTGGATACGGGTGTTCATCTCCATGAAATAGAAGTTACGGTCTGAGTCGAGAAGGAACTCAACTGTTCCTGCCGAATAGTAGCCCACTGCCCGGGCTATCAGCACTGCCGTGTCACCCATGGTTTTTCTGAGCTCCTCGTCAAGGGCAGGAGAGGGGGCTTCCTCAAGCAGCTTCTGGTGTTTCCTCTGGATGGAACACTCCCTCTCTCCCAGATGGATGATGTTTCCATGCTGGTCACCAAGGATCTGAAACTCAATATGTTTCGGATTTTCGATGTATTTCTCTATAAAGACACTGGGGTCATTGAATGCCTTCTCAGCCTCACGGCTGGCAAGGGTAAACATCTTCTCCATTTCTGATGCATGGCGTACTATGCGCATGCCGCGTCCTCCTCCTCCGGAGGCAGCCTTGATGATAACGGGATAGCCTATCCTGGTCGCATGGACCAGTGCCTCGTCTTCATCGGCGATGCTTCCCGGACTGCCCATCGCCATGGGTATCTTGTGCTTCAGTGCTATCTGACGTGCGACGGTTTTGTTACCCATCTTGTATATTGCATCATGCGAAGGCCCTATGAAAATGATGCCGTTCACCTGGCACCTGTCGGCAAAATAGGCGTTCTCGGCAAGAAAGCCGTACCCCGGATGCACCGCGTCACATTTGGTTGCAAGAGCAACGGAGATAAGCTTCTCGACGTCGAGAAAGACCGGTATCTCAGATGCATCCTCATCATCATCATGAATGATGTCAGCCATTGAGAGATACATCGCGTTCGGCTCCACGGCAGTACGCACAGCAACGCATTTGATCCCCATGGCCTTTGCCGTCCTCATGATGCGGATCGCAATTTCTCCGCGGTTGGCTATCAGTATTCTCTTTATCTTTTTCATTTTCGTTGGTCTGAACGTCTGAAGGTCTGAAAGTCTAAAGTCTAAAGTCTATAAAGTCTTAAGGGTCTTGCGGTCCGATTGCCTACTGCCTATTGCCTGCTCCCTGCTCCTTGCTCCTTGCTCCTTGCTCCTTGCTCCCTGCTCCTTGCTATAACGGCATATTCCCATGCTTTCTCGACGGTACCTTGACTGACTTGTTGCTCAATGCAGCGAAGGCTGACAACAGCTTCCTCCGTGTCATTGCCGGATCAATTACCTCATCTATGTACCCCTTTTCATCAGCGATGAACGGATTGGCGACTTTCTCCCGGTACCGCTTGACGAGTTCCTTCTTCATTGCCACAGGGTCCTTCGCATCTGCCAGTTCCCGACGGTATAGTATTGCCACGGCGCCGTCAGGCCCCATCACGGCTATCTCGGCCGAGGGCCAGGCAAAGTTGAAGTCACCTCCCATGCTGCGGCTGTTCATCACAATATAAGCGCCGCCGTAGGCCTTGCGAAGGATGACGGTTATGCGTGGCACCGTTGCTTCGGCATAGGCAAAGAGAAGCTTGGCTCCATGCCTTATGATACCTGAATGCTCCTGGTCTTTTCCGGGAAGGAAGCCCGGAACATCTTCCAGGGTGAGTATGGGGATGTTAAAAACGTCACAGAACCTGATGAAACGTGCACCCTTGGTTGACGAGTCGATGTCGAGAACTCCTGCAAGCACCTTGGGCTGGTTGGCAACAATACCTATCGGCTTGCCCTCCATCCGCCCGAAGCCGGTAACGATATTCGGAGCGAAGAGCTCCGATGTCTCGAAGAAGCTGTTCCGGTCAACTATGAGTGAGATGATATCGCGTACATCATATGCCTTGTTCGGGTCATCAGGAACTATGTCGCGGAGCTTTTCATTAATATCAGGGGTGCTGTTGTCATAGGCAGCGACAGGGGGGTTCTCGAGATTGTTTGAGGGAAGGTACGAGAGGAATTTTCTCAATGCAATGATAGTGTTCTCCTCATCATCATAGATCATGTTGGCCACTCCGCTCTTGCGCGCATGTGTTTCTGCCCCGCCCAGATCCTCGCTGCTGATATCCTCGTTCAGCACCTCCCTGACAACGTTCGGACCGGTAACAAACATATAACTGGTATGGCTGGTCATGAATACCCAGTCAGTGAGTGCAGGAGCATAAACAGCACCGCCTGCGGCCGGACCCATGATAACGGAGATCTGAGGTATGATACCTGAAGACTGTATGATGTTATTGAAGATGATGCCATAACCGTTGAGACTTGCAATACCCTCCTGTATGCGAGCACCCCCGGAGTCATTAATACCTATTATGGGAGCACCCATCTTGAGGGCCATCTCCTGTATCTTGGCAATCTTACGGGCATGGACGATACCCAGCGAACCGCCCATTATTGTAAAGTCCTGGGCGTAGGCAAACACCAGCCTGCCGTCAATCTTGCCATGCCCGGTAACAACGCCGTCGCCGTATGACATCTCAACCTTCCCGAACTCAACACCCTGGTCTGAGGGGGTCACGTAGGCATCTATCTCCTCAAATGTACCTGAATCAAAGAGGAGGGCTATCCGCTCATGAGCTGTCAGCTTGCCCTTGGCGTGCTGTTTCCTGATGCGGTCGGCATTGTACTGCTTCCTGAATGCCTCCTCACGCTCAAGGTATGATTTGAAATATTTCCCGTTAACATCCATTCTTTCAGGATTAAGTTATATGACATCTAAGCCGTTGAAAACGGCATGACAAAAGTCACTATTTTACAGCTAATATCCAAACCAAATTTCGACCGGAAGCTACCGGAGGGTTATAACAAACTAATAAATACCGGATTAAGGCTGGAACATATTACCTTACATATTTCCTGATTGTCTCGGTCCAGACCCTGTATGCCTCATAATTAAGGTGCAGTCCGTCAACCGAGTATTTGCGCGGCAACTGGTTTTCCGGGTCTGCCATTACGCTGAAAAGATCGATGTATGTGTGGCCTGATTCAGAGGCCAGGGCCTGCAGCCGGCGGTTGAGCTCCATTATCGACTCTGTCTTGTTCTGAAGTGCAGGGTAGCGCCCGACAGCTGCATTAACAGGCAGTACGCTCTCAATAAATACCTTTGTGTCCGGAGTCTCCCTTCTGATCTGATCGAGTATCAACCTGTAATTCACCATTACAGAGTCAACGGTGACATTGCGTGAAAGGTCATTTATTCCTATCATAATGAAGATGCCCGAGGGTTTGAGTTTTGTAATCGCGTCGAGGCGCAAAAGGACACCGGCGGTTACATCTCCGCTTATACCCCTGTTACGGCATCGCTTGTTGTCAAGCAGTTCAAACCATTCCGCTCCGTCAGTGATGCTGTTGCCAAGAAAGACTATCTCATTCTTTGTGTCGGGAAGATGATCGAAGAGGTCCTTGCTGTGCCACCAGTATGCAGAGTATTTGGAGCTGTCAATGACCGTTCCGGGCCGCTGGCCGTACGAAAAGGCAATGAAACATACAATCAGTGCGGATGCCGCAAGAATTCTTTTCATTTTGTAATATTATTAATGATTTCTACCATCCTGTCATACTGGGCCTCCATGCTCTTCAGCAGTGCTATCTGGTTCCTGTTCCGCTGCAGATTGTGCCCGGGATACTTTATCTTGTAGTAGGTATCCCCGTCGAGATAATCTGTAAGGAACCTGGTGGCCATGATATAGGTGAGCAGTTTAGGGGCAAAGGGGAGATATTTCTTCTCTGTTTCATTCAGAGTGCCTGCAGTTTCCGCGAGGTATCCCTGCGAGTAGGCCTCGTATATGCTTATATCCATCGAAACCTGAGACAGATCTGCACAGTCTTCAGCAACCCGGTTTGATGCCGTACGTATCGCATCGCCGAAGTCATAGTGGACATAGCCGGGCATGACGGTATCGAGATCTATCAGGCACAGCGCTTTGTCATTGCTGTCAAACAGAATATTATTGAACTTGGTGTCATTATGCGTTATTCTCAGGGGTATTTTACCCTCGTCGCCCAGCCTGAGAATTATTTTCATCTCCTCCTCGCGCCTTATGATCTCGCTGATCTCCTCTGCTGTTCCGGAGACTCTTCCTGCCGGATCTTTTTCAATGACTCTGTGGAAAGTGTCAAGCCTCTTTCTTATATCGTGAAAGTCAGGAATCGTCTCATGCAGCGGCTCACCCGGGAGATCGGCGAGCATAGCCTGAAACCTTCCAATCGCCCTTCCCCCTTCACGGGCTTTATGGAGTGAATCAACCTGCTCATATGAACGGTGATCGGAAATGAAGACAAACATTCTCCAGAAGTTACCTTCTTCATCGGCATGCCACGAATAACCGGTGCTGCGCGAAGGGATAAGGGTCAGGCACTCTCTATTGATATCACTCCCCGGAATGGCAGAGAGTTTTCCACGGAGGTGGGAGGTAACCCTCTCCATATTCTCCTGCAGCCTGGGGATGTCTTTGAATACCTTGTTGTTAAGCCGCTGGAGGATATAGTCATCACACCCT
>JALOMM010000147.1 GCA_025455535.1 Bacteroidales bacterium
CACTCGCAGAACGTAAACCGGAGGCTTAATTTCGGACTGATATATGATATTGTCTCCGCCAGGGGGCAATATGACAACCAGCAGGCAGATGACAAGACCTTCCTGTTTCATACATCGTACAACGGAGACCAGTATACTTCATACTTCACTGCCGGGATCAACAATCATGAGACCGAAGAGAACGGAGGCATTGTGGGCGAAGAGTTTCTGGGTCAGTACGAGCCGGAAGATGTGCCTGTAAAGCTTAATCAGGTCAACAATGCAGAAAGCCGTGTAAAGAACAGGCACCTTATGCTGGTGCAGCGATATTCGCCGGGCGGCAAAAGGGATACGGTGACGGGCGAGATGACCCGTACAGGGCCATTAAGCTTCTCATATATAGGATCATATGAGTGGACCAAAAGAAGATACTTTGATGATTTTCCGATGTCGGGGTTCTATGATACTGTTATGATAAGCACAACAGCCTCAGAGGATTCCCTGTCACAGGGGCTCCTGTCTAACACACTGAGGGTTGACCTGGCCGCCGGAAGTCAGGGCCGCTTCAGGTTTGGAGCAGGGGCGGGGGTGAGAAGCGAACTTCGCAACTTCATGCAGGTGATGCCGGGCGACACCCTAACAAGGCCTGACACCGTCACCAGCAAGCAGAGTTCACTGGTTCTTACCGGCAAGGTATTTAATAATATAGGTGACAAGTTCGGGTGGATGGCTACCGGCGATCTGTGGTTCCAGGGGTACAGGGCAGGTGATTTCACCGTTGACGGACGCATCTTCAAGGATTTCAAGGTCAGCAAGGGAACAATAACCTGGGATGCAACCGGCAACGTGGCCAGCATCACCCCCTCATTCTGGTACAACAGGTGGGGATCGAACAACTTCTCATGGCAGAATGATTTCGGAAGGGAGTTTCGCCTGACCCTGGGCTCATCAGTCGTTTGGCCCGAACGGAGGACGGGCATCAGGTTCAACTATGCCATAATTGACAACTTTTTATATATGGGGACTGACACCATGCCTGCCCAGCATGAGGGCGGACTGTCAGTGGCATCACTTACTCTCTCGAAGGAGTTTGTCTTCTGGAAGATCCACTGGGATAACACTTTCCTCCTTCAGCAGAGCAGTAATAACGATGTCCTGAGCCTTCCGCTTGCAACCGGACGGACAGCCCTCTTCTTCGAACATCTCTTCATGTTCAGGTCAACCGGAGGGGATCTGAATGTACAGCTCGGAGCAGAAGCCATGGCACATACGCCTTATAATGCCATGCAGTATGTCCCTGCCACGGGCAGATATTTCAACCAGACCGCAGCCGAAACAGGAAATTATCCTTTTGTTAATATCTTCCTCAATTTTAAATTGAAACGTACCCGGGTTTTTCTTATGTTTGATCATGTGAACTCCGGATCGACCGGGTATGATTACTATCTAATACCAGGTTACCCTCTGAATGTCAGGATGTTCCGGTACGGTATCACCTGGACGTTCTACGATTAAAAAAAATGACTACCTTTGCCGGCTCAACAATTCAGGAATAGGATTGTTACATTGTCGGACTAATTTGGTTTATTTTGAGGAGATTTATTACATTTTTATTTATTGTATTTGTATCGGTAATCTCTTGTGATCAGGAGATTGGCAGGACAAAATCTGATGTTCTGCCGAACCGTGACCTTGATGCCATCCTCACGGAGGGCAGGATAAGGGTAGTTACCAATATCAACCATACCAGTTACTTCATCTACAGGGGGGAGCCAATGGGTTTCCACTTTGAACTGCTGAAGAAGTTTGCTGACCACCTTGAACTCGAACTTGAGATCATTGCGCGCAATGATATAGATGAGGCTTTGCAGCTGCTTGACAGGGGCGAAGCTGATCTTGTTGCCATAGGGCTGTCAGTCAGTGCTGACCGTAAAGAGCAGATGCGTTTTACAGAGCCTCTCATGCAGGCCAGCCAGGTACTCGTGCAGCGAAAGCCAAACGGATGGTCTAAGATGACAGGGGGCGAGATTGAAAGCCTGATGGTAAGAAACCAGCTTGACCTCGATGGAAAGACGGTATATGTGCAAAAAGGGTCTTCATTTGCCCAGAGGCTCTACAGCCTCGAGCGGGAGACCGGCACGGACATTGAAGTGATAGAGGTTCCATTTGATGCTGAAGAGCTCGCACTCCAGGTGGCACGCGGTGAGATAGAATATACGGTCTGTGACGATTACATGGCCAACATCATAGGTTCGCTTAACAATGAAATATTGCATGGACTGTAAGCCGCGAGGGTACTGACTTGCTGCTCGAGGAACTCAACAGCTGGATAACAGGATTTAAGACCACGCGTGAGTTCGCCTATCTTGAGACGAAGTACTTCAAGGGTGTACGTCCGGTACGTGTGGCCACGTCAGAGTATTTTGCCACCCATACCGGCAAAGTATCACCGTATGATGATATTATAAGGAATTACAGTGACTCTATTGGATGGGACTGGCGGCTGGTTGCTTCACTCATATACCAGGAGTCGGCCTTCAATCCTTCTGTGACATCATCGCGCGGGGCTTATGGCCTCATGCAGGTGATGCCGTCCACCGGCGAGCACTTCGGCCTTGATGTCACGCGTTCCGTCGAGAACAATGTCTACGCGGGGATACGTTTCATCAGGTATCTTAACGACATCTTCGACGAGAGAGTGCCTGATCCGGAGGAGCGTATAAAATTCATACTGGCATCATATAACGCCGGGCAGGGACATGTGCTTGACGCCATGAAGCTGGCTGAGAAGAACGGGCTTAATCCTGCAAGGTGGGATAACAATGTTGCCCTCTTCCTTGAACGCAAGTCAGATCCGTCATATTACCGTGACCCTGTGGTCAGCCATGGCCTCCTTCGTCAGGGGGTGGCGGTGAACAGGTATGTCGATGACATACTCAGACGGTACGAGCACTATAAAAACATCAAATAGTCAATAGTACAGCCGGCAGCCGGCAGTCGACATTCAGCAGTCAGCAGTCGTAATATGCTGATTGACTGAGGACTGATGGTATAGGACTGAAGACTGAGGACTGAAAACTATTTGTGTACCCTTCGGATAAACTCTTCCACTTCCGGCACACCCCCCTGGTAAACCAGGTACCCGTTGTAAGGCTCACGCTCCGTGATCTCGCCGTTTACCGGCTTCAGCATTATCTTTTTCACCTCCTCAAGGTCGTCTGTCTGTCCCAGCGCCCAGCCCAGCTTGACCCACGCCACCTCGGGAAGCATGTTGCCAAGGGGTATGACCCCTTTGGCCATCATATCGCGGCCGGTCTCATATACGAACATATGTACGTAACCCCAGATCGTCTGAAGCGTCATATATACTGCCACATTCTCTTTCTGTGCCCTCTCCAGTGCCGGGTACAGCTCCCTGTTAACATGGCCCAGGCCGGTGCCGACAATGATGATCCCCTTGTAACCCATGTCGATCAGTGAGTGCATCATCTCAACCTTCATGTGAGGGTAATAGTACATCATCGTCACGTTCTCGTTGAAATAGGGCATGATGGTCACGTTGCGGTCGTTGCGGCGCGGATGATAATCCGGCTTCATAGGTTTCACCTCTCCCCGTTTTACCGTGGCAACCGGGATGTCGCCGATGGTTCTGAATGTCGACCTGTATGAGCTGTGCATCTTACGTACCCTGGTGCCGCGGTGCAGGAAGCCGTATTCATCGCTGGTGGGTCCGAACATGCAGACAAGCACCTCGGCGATGTCGCCGTGTCCGGCCGCCGTGCTGGCGTGTATCAGGTTGAGGGCGGCGTCGGATGAGGGTCTGTCTGACGAACGCTGTGAGCCAACCAGTATGATAGGCACCGGGGGTTTCTGGACCATGAAGGAGAGCGCCGCGGCGGTGTGATGGAGAGTGTCTGTGCCATGACCGATCATGATTCCGTCAACACCGTTGGCGATCTCTTCGCCGATGGCCCTGGCGAGGGTCATGTACTGGTCAGGACCCATGTTTTCGCTGAAGACGGCAAAGAGCTTCTCAGTACGTATGTTGCAGACGTCTGCCAGCTCCGGCACTGCCCCGTAGAGCTCGCCCGGAGAGAATGCCGGTATCACTGCCCCGGTTCTGTAATCGAGACGAGACGCTATCGTTCCACCCGTACCGAAGAGCTTGACATTGGGCTTGTCATCTGAATAGGGGAAATCTTTTTCCGGGATCTTGTAATTGGCTTTCTGGTAGCCCGTCTCCTTCATCATCGTAACGGTGGTGATGTCAATGCCTATGTTGTAGCCGCTCTCTATCTTGATGACTATATGGAGGTCGTCATTATTCTCAGACCTGGGAAGGACAGTGCCCCTGAAGAGCCCTCGCGTAGTCTCTATCTCGGCCTGTCCCCAGACACGCACGTTGAACTTTTTTAGCACCTTGAGCGCTTCGCCCTTATATCCCTGAAAGAAGTCTTCCGTCATCTTGTTTCTCCCGAAATTTCCAGAATATCTGATACCTCAGTTTTGAGCTTCGCCAGCCTTATCTTACCGATCGCCTTCACGTGAAGCTGACCCATTATCCAGTCTGCGGCTGCTTTCCTGTTATCGTTGTGACATATCGCCGCAAACTCTTTCTCAAGCTTCGGTATCTCACTTTTTATCTCACTGAACGTTGTTTCCGCGTAACCCGTTGCGTTCAGGATGTTCATGAAGTCTGGCTCAGGGGAGGCGACCACGGCCGGCAGCATCAGGCGTGCCACGGGTGGAAGGAGTTCCCTCTCTTTAAGGAAGGCGAAGAGGTCATACAGTGTCTCATAGCTGAAGCCCCTGGCAACCCTGCCTCTTCCCTCGAGGCTCCGGAAGCGGTGGCCGATGAGTATGCCAGCCTCCCTGTGGCTAAAGCCCAGCTCATCACCAATTCTCTCGACGATGCCGGTAAGGTTTTTGCTTAACAGGTAATGCCATGTGTCTTCGGGGATACCCCACTCCTTCATCTGGCTGAATCGCAGTGCCACATCCTTTGGCAGGTTCATGCCAAGCCTCTCAAGCACCTCGGTGGTCACCGCTATGGGTTGCGAGTCTGTGTCGGGATACATTCGGTCACGGCCTGGCAGTACTCTCTCAAACATTGTGGTTCCGTCAGGGAAGGCTTTTCGTGTCTCGTCAGGGACCCCTTCGAGAGCCATGCGCATCCGTTCGTCAACCGTCTCGAGGGCAGTGGGCATGTCTTCTGCCGGACCCCAGAGTATTATCTGTGCATCGTCGCTGGCAGCGCTGAGCCAGATGGCTACCTCCGGAAAGAGGTTGTTGAAGTTCATCTCACCTGTCTCCTCGGAATGTATCATGTTCGGTTTCTCGATGCAGGCGATAACCTTCAGCCTGTCGCTTATCTCATCTGCAAAGAGACGTCCGGGCTGTGTGAAGTGTGACAGTATGCCGCGGCATCCGGGCAGGTTGAGGGCCATGACCTTCTCCCCGCGACCAAGGGCTGCCTTTACCGGTGACAGGTGGAGGTGGCTCTCCTTCTCAGTTATCTCCCTGTGATCTATTTTCCATTTTGAAGGATCAGGGATGATCTTCTTCAGCTTCTCCCTTATGCTGAGGAGTGCGTATTGCCTGAATGCCTCATTGTGGGAGAGCTCAGGTATCCATTTGATATGGGCAACACCCTTTATCTCCGCCCTTTTGCCTCCTTCGCAGCTTACGTTCACGTCCTCGCGTGCCGCACCGATCCCTGTCCGTACCATGCCTGTGCTGCGGGTGAGGAAGCGGATATGTTCCGCAGCCTCCGCCAGCTCGTCAGGAGTGAGGCAGTCGGGGTATGTGACTGTCTCGATGAGAGGCATACCCAGCCGGTCAGTCTTATATACGCGCTTATGTCCGATGTCTGAAATCTCGCGGCAGCTGTCCTCCTCAAGGCTCATCTGTATGAGGCGTACCTTTTTGTTTTTCAGCTGCAATTCCCCCTCGACGCTGACAATGGCAGAGCGCTGAAAGCCTGTCGGGATGCTTCCGTCAAGGTACTGTTTGCGGGTGATATGCACCTCTCCGACTATGTTCATCTTCGCCGCAAGGGCTATACTGATGGCTATCTCAAGGGCTTCAGTGTCTATATGGAAGGGGGGGGTGTCGTCAACCTCGTAGGTGCAGGCAGTACGGTTGTTGAGACGGTAAGTTATCTCCTTCCTGGTCCTGAACTCCATCAGGGCGGTGCCGTCATAGACACCCATCTCGCTGAGGGTGGGTCTCATGTGCCTTATCACCTCTGCGTCGTACTCCTCGTGCCCGTGATATATGCCGGCCGGGCAACGGCAGAAGAGCTTGCTCTTTGTCTTAAGCTGCTGATGCACCTCGAGACCTGACTTGAAGCCTATCCTCTTATAATCATTAAGCGTGGCTTCCTTCCGTGTGACATAACCTATCTCCTCACGCGTCTTTTCAAAATTCTTCCTCGGATCAAACCTGGTCATTTCGTTCATCATTGATATCGCAAGTTAATCAGAAGGATTGATAGTTGGAGATGCAGATTATAAGAAAGTTAAGCCAGCTTTATCCATGCAACTATTTAATTGTGGAAGGTTGAAAAAATATTCACTAAGGTTTATGGTGATTGAAAAAATCAATGAATATAACCTAAATCAAAATAGTGACAAAGGTGAATCATCTGATTTCAGCTTAATAACATTAAGCATGTAACTATAATCAAATCAGTGATATATTATAAGAGTAGCAGAAAGTACTGTTCAGACTTAATAAATTTTCAGTACGGAGAATGATGGGGATATCGCAAATTAATCGTACCTGATAGCTTTGACGGGTGTAATTCGCGCAATCAGCTGGGAGGGGATGAGAAGCATAATTATAATTGCTGCCATCGTTCCGGCGTTAAGGAGGAGGATATGCAGAATATCAATATTTACCGGTACGCTTTTTAGATAATATGATGAAGGGTCGAGTGATATCATGCCTGTCTCCTGCTGAAGGAGGGCAAGTCCGATCCCGATGACATTTCCCCATAGAAGTCCTTTGACTGTCAGCCATGCAGCCAACA
>JALOMM010000148.1 GCA_025455535.1 Bacteroidales bacterium
TTCGCTGAAGATGCTGAAATGCTGTTTGTGCAGCAGCAGGTCATCATCCTTCTCACGGCCCATTTCGAAGAGCCCGCGGTACCTGGTGAACCACTCCTCCGGCAGGAGGGCCACCGTTCCGTCAGGCAGCGTGTATTCACGTATTCCCTCAAGGATATTCTTCCTGAACCGGGTAAAGGGGATGGTGTACTGCCCAATAACCACTACTGCCTTCAGGTCAAACCAGTCATTGATCACCTGGTGACTCAGCTTTATTTCCACGCGGTCAAGTGAATATGGCCGGTCGAGACTGCCAGTACGGATGATAAGCCCTGCATCTTCAAGTTTCTTCCTGTTGTAGGCAATTGTCTCAATGAGATCATAGAGGGCATTCTCATCATCATCCCTTGATCCGGGGGTTATGAAATTAATGCCGTCATCACTTACCAGGCCTGCTTCGTCAAGTGCCTCGAGGCATAGCCTCTCCCATCCGGTATCGCGCTCCTTCCTCAGGAACAGATAGTCACCGTCCCTGTTGATGAATGAAGTGAAGTGTTTCATATCATCCGGGTAGTATGTATCCCTGCCGTCATACCTGAATTTCAGGATGGCAGCCGGGATGCCGGTAACCGTCCGCTCCACGGTCAGCAAAGCCTCTTTCATCGCCGGGGATTGTTCCATGGAGAATCCTGTGCCAGTGACCTTGTGAGTGTTGATTACCTGAAGTACGAAGGTTGAGAAGTACTTCTCTGTAGTTGATTCCGGGATAATTATCCTGTCACGGGTAAGGAAGGGTTTAGTTTTGACCCTTCAATATCAGCGATGAAGTGAATGTCATGCCCCGCTCTGACAATACACGGTTTGTTTGATAGTATCTCTACATTGAGGCCCCGGAGCCTGACAGGGCGGCCGGCCGACTCAATTACCAGGCTGTAACTGGTTTCACCGGGGACGCGTTCGAACCTGAATGCCGGTTTTGCCTCCTCAGGATTAATGGTCAGCCTGTCTTCGTAGTGCAGCGAGCTGATACCTGTCTTCTGCAGGTAAACCGGAATTTCTTCAATCAATGCTATCTGCAGGCACTGGCAGATTCTTGATTCAATGTATGGTTTTATCAGGCTTCCGAATTCCGACTCAGCCACATTATCGAGGAATTCCTTAACATTACGGTGTTTTGAAAAGAGTTTGAACAGATTACGGTCTGAGTACTCGTTCACCAGCCTGACGGTTTCCTTCTCTTCGTTATCGAGGCCTGCCAGGGTAATGCTGTTTGGGAATGGAGAAAGAGCCTCACCCAGTGAGTGATATTCTCGTCCCGGCATTCTCTCAAGCATGTAGGGCATCAACACTGTACCCCACCTTCGGTGCTGGGTCAGTATAAGTGCAAACAGCTTCTCTCGCAATCTTTCCCGACCGGTATACACGGTTGACATCAAATCAACCTGCAATTATGGAAAATCCGGCCGATTATTCAAGCATAAGTGAAAAATATTTTAATATCTTGCCATAATTGTTTCCAAGGAGGAATTGAAATGAAAAGGATACTTATATTCAGCGTGTTACTCTCCGGCTCTATTGTTCTCAGTGCCCAGGAGACACCGCTCTCGCATGGCTGGAAGGCAAAAAAGGCTTCTGAAGTCACCGTCGACGGGTGTCATCTCACGATGACGGAGCCTGATCTGTCAGGATGGATCAACGCAAAAGTGCCCGGCACTGTGCTGACAACCCTCGTCAACAACGGACTGATGCCTGATCCCTACTTTGGGAAGAACAATGAGGAGATACCCGATATTCATGATGCAGGGCGCGATTTTTATACTTACTGGTTCTTCACGAGATTTTCCACTGAGGGAATCGACGCCTCAAAACAGGTGTGGCTGAAATTCAGAGGGATAAACTATTTTGCCGAGGTATACCTTAATGGCAGGCGTATCAGCGATGATCTTCATGAAGGGATGTTTCTCCGTCAGAAATATAATATCACCCAATATCTCAGCAAGGGGGGAGCCAATCTCCTTGCCGTTTATGTTGAGCCTCCTGCCAACCCCGGTAATCCGAACGGCGGACAGGGCGGTGACGGTATGATAGGAAGGGATGTGACAATGCAGTTCACTGCGGGGTGGGACTGGATTCAGCCTGTAAGAGACCGCAACACAGGGATATGGGATCAGGTAACCATAGAGGTTACCGGAGAAGCAGACATACGCGATATGTACGCCAAAACCCGCGTACCCGGGGTCAGACTGCCCGGCGAATTGCAGGAGCCTGCCTTTGTCTCATTTTCAGCCGAAATAGTCAATCCTACCGACAAAGTCGTGGAGGGTGAGGCAGTACTGGCATATACGGTTATCTCTGAGAAGAAAAAGGTCAGGATTGAACCGTTCTCATCTGTCAATGTGACATTTGCCGAGATAAAACAGGCAGAGCCCAGGATATGGTGGCCCAATGGCATGGGGCAGCCGGCCCTCTACCCGGCTTCAGTGACGTTCCAGGGAAAGGACGGCACAACGCATGACCGCGAAGATATTATGTTCGGCTTCAGGGAGACAGGGAGCAATTTTGACGAAAATACCGGATCGCGAGTCTTTACTATCAACGGGCAGAAGATATTCATCAGGGGAGGGAACTGGATTGCCTCCGATGCAATGCTTCGTCTCGACCCACAGCGTTATGAGGCCGAGGTGAAGATGCATGCAGAGATGAACATGAATATGATAAGGGTATGGGGCGGATCGATAATGGAAAGGCCTGAGTTCTATGATGCCTGCGACAGGTATGGCATACTTGTATGGCAGGATCTTTGGATAACGGGCGACTGTAACGGAAGGTGGCCAGATGAGAAAAAGGCTGAGACGCAGGAGCGTCGTCGCGAATATCCCGACAACCATTCTCTCTTCATTGAGTCACTTACTGACCAGGTCAAGATGCTTCGCAACCACCCCTCGCTTTACCTGTGGTGCGGCGGTAATGAGTTTCCCCCGCCCCCTGAGCTGAACGGCAGGATAAGCAGGACGCTGGCAGCCCTTGACGGGACAAGATACTATCTTGACGAATCGACCTCTCCGAACCTCCTGAAGAACACGATAGGAGGCAACGGTGACGGACCTTACGGCGTCAAGGAACCTCTTTGGTACTTTACACAGAAGTGGTACCCCTTCAACCCCGAGATCGGATCAGTAGGTCTCCCCAATATGGAGTCACTGGTCAGAATGATGGACGAGAAGGACCTCGTGCCGCCTGCCGGGAACGAGTTGAACGATGTATGGCGTTATCACAAGTATCTCGGCTACGGTGACATGATAGAAAAAATGGGGGAGGTAAAAGATCTAAAGGATTTTGTCACCAGGGCACAGATCGTTGGATATGACCAGTACCGCTCAATGGCAGAAGGCTTTACTTCCAGGATGTGGGACTGGTACACCGGGTTCCTGGTATGGAAGAGCCAGAATCCATGGCCCGCACTGAAAGGACAGTTCTACGACTGGTTCCTTGATCAGAACGCCACATATTATGGGTTCAGGCATGGTGCGGCTCCGCTGCACCTGCAGTTTAACCCCGCCGACTCTGCTGTCTACGTGGTCAACGCCACACCCAAAGACCGCAAGGGGCTGAGGTTTGAGGCTGTACTCGCAGATGAAAACGGCAGGGAGCTGTGGAAGAGGTCACAGGAGGCATCTGTCCTCGCTAACAGTGTGATCAAGGTGTGGGATGTTGAGCTGAAGGATAAGCCTGCACTGATACATTTCCTGAAACTGAAGATAACCTACCTCTCTACCGGGGTGACCATAGATGAGAACACATACTGGATTCCCTTTGAAAACAGGCAGGAGGCCTTCATGCAGCTCAGGGATGCCAAAGTGGTGTCACAGATGACAAAGAACAACAGCGGCAAGATCACCGTAGATATTGCCAACAGCGGCGACGTCGCTGCATTCTTCGTGAGGATGAAGGTTATCAAGACTCTTACGCAGGAGATGTTATCGCCGGTTTTCTTCGATGACAACTATATTGTGATCATGCCCGGAGAGAAGAAGAGCATTACAGTTGATCTAAACTTACTGACGCAGGAGGACAGGAACACACCGCTCTCTCTTTATTACGAGGGTGTCAACCTGATGCCGGGGATGACGAGGCTGTAGAAGGGCCTGCGCCCTGTGCTCTGTGCCCTTCCGTCACCCGATCCGGCTTATCTCTTCAAGGCGCCGGTGATCAAGCAGCGTGATGCTTTTGTCAGACAATGATATTATTTTGTCTTTCTCGAAGCTCTTCAACACTTTGACTGCACCTTCTGTCGATATTCCTGCAAAATCGGCAAGCTCTCTCCTCGAGAGGTGCCTGAACAGATCCTCCCCGCCGAAGTTCTCCGGCGCCAGTGTCAGCAGTACGGAAGCCATCCTCCCGTTGGTCTGCTGGTGCAGAAGGTTGTCCAGTGATGAATAGAGGCGGGTATTCTGCTCGCAGTAACGCCTGATGATCGCAAAGGCAAAGGCACCGTTATTCTTAACCAGTCCGGCAATTGCATCTTTCTCGATGAGGAACCCTGACGTCCCGGTCAGTGCCACGACCGAATAGCTGAAGGTGTTTGGATTGAATACCGCTGACAGTCCGACCATCTCCCCCGGTCTTACAATACGGAGGTTATAGTCGCGTCCGTTGCTGCACTCAATATACTGCCTCGAGAAACCGCTGACAATGAAGATGACGTATGATGCAAAGGCCCCCTGTTTTGTTATGTTCTCCCCACGCCGGAAAAGAATCTGTACACGGCTGTCACGGATAAGACCAATCTCTTCAGGTGTCAGTGCAGAGAAGCAGGGAAGTGTTATGTCACACAAAAAATCCTTGTCGCTGTTGCTGATTGTTTTCATATTACTGTATGAGCAGCAAATTTAATCATTAACCACTCAATTATGCAGATATGTTTTTTTCGCTGCTGTCATTATTATGGCAGAGAATTTGACAGACGTCAACTTTTTATTTGTCCTGTTTCAATCAGGCTGTTGTTGAA
>JALOMM010000007.1 GCA_025455535.1 Bacteroidales bacterium
TGCAGGTGAGAAGATGAATCACTTCTTCAGGGATGACCTGCCGGTTAACATGGATGTTCTTATTGCCGGTGCCATACTCGCCGATGTGGGTAAGATGCTGGAGTACGAGCTTGATGCACAGGGTAAGGCCGTTCAGGGAAGGTACGGACAGTATCTGAGGCATCCCTTCTCAGGTGTCAGCCTGGCGGAGGAGTGCGGTGTGCCTCCTGAGGTTTGCCATATCATAGCGGCGCATGCCCATGAAGGCGACCTGGTAAATCGCACTACTGAGGCGTACATAGTGCATCATGCCGATTTCATGACCTTTCTCCCGTTCAAGAGCAGGCTGACTTTTTAGGACACAGGTTTTTTCAGCCGAGTTTCATCTTCTCGACCTCTTCCATGTTACGTTCGTTGTAGACGATCTTGCCCATGGGGGTATACAGCCATTCGATGAAGTCCTGGTGCCGTTCCGTCACCTTTCCTCTCACTATCTTCATAGTCGAGTTCATCATGCCGTTCTCTTCGTTGAAGCTCTCGTTCAGTATCCCGAGTGCGACAGGGAGCCAGCGATGCGGGAACATATGTCCGAATTTGCCGTTGATGCGATACTCGCTCACCTCTCCTTCTATCAGGTTAAGTACGGCACGCTTACCCTCTTCAGTGGAGGCTGACAGGTTGCGGCTCTCAAGATAAAGCTTGAGGGCATGCTGGTTAGGAACTATCAGGGCCACGGTATATGATCTCTGATTATTGTATAGCATGCACTGGTCTATATATTTTGACTGCTCACTGAATGCTTCCTCAATCCCTTCCGGACTGAACTTCTCCCCGTCGTCGGCGATGAGGAGGCTTTTGAAGCGCCCCATAACATACAGGAAACCGTCTTCAGAGATGTACCCCATGTCTCCGGTATAGAGCCATCCGTCTTTCAAAGCCTCCCTGGTGGCACTCTCGTTCTTCCAGTAACCGTGCATGACATTCCCACCCCTGATGACTATCTCCCCCTTCTGTCCGGCGGGGAGTTCGTTACCTTTTTCATCGAGTATCTTCAGTTCGAGGTTTTTTACAAGATAGCCTGATGATCCAAGCTTATGCCTGGCAGAGGAGTTGGAGGAGATGATAGGCGCTGCTTCTGAGAGCCCGTAACCCTGGAACATCGGCACCCCTATGGCGTAGAAAAAACGCTGAAGCTCGATATCGAGGAGTGCGCCTCCGCCAATGAAAAACTCAAGCTCGCCGCCAAATACCTCCCGTATTTTGGAAAAGAGAATTTTGTCAAAGAGATTCAACAGCGGTTTCTTGACTTTCTGCAGCCCCTCACCCTTGTTATACCCCTCTTTGTTGTATGAGTACGCCATCTTAAGTGCAAATTTGAACAGCGCTTCTGTGACCTTTCCTTTTTCTTTTATCCCTTTCTCGATACTCTTTCTGAAGTTCTTCGCCAGGGCCGGAACGCTCATAAGGAGATTGGGCCTTATCTCCCTCATGCAGACTGGTATATTGCGGAGACTCTCCATCGGTGTCTTGCCTAACTTGACCGAGGCTATGCTTGCCCCTTTGCCCATGAAGGCATAGATACCTGCAGTATGGGCAAATGAGTGGTCCCAGGGAAGTATCAGAAGGGTCTTGAAGTGCTGCGGGATATCCATCAGGCTGTATGACTGGTACACGTTTGTCACATAGTTTCCGTGCGACAGAATGATACCTTTCGGGTCGGCAGTAGTCCCTGAGGTATAGCAGATATTGGCGAAATCGGATGGTGATATTGATGAGGCAAATTCCTCAAATGCTTTTCTGTTGGCCGGATTCTCGAGCCATTCCCTTCCGCTCTTTCTTACCTCATTGAGATGGATCTCGCTGTCGGAATACTCCTCCCTGGGGTCCATGAAAATAACTTTCTCCACCTCAGGGCACTGTCCTATGATCTCGAGAACCTTGGGTGCCTGTCCGCTCGAAGTTATTATCATCTTTGACCCGGAGTGGTTCAGCCGGAATTTGATCTCTTCCGGGTTAAGCTTCACGGAGAGCGGCACATTGATTGCTCCGGCGTACAGGATTCCCATTTCACCTACGACCCAGCTGTTTCTGCCTTCAGACAGGAGGCTGATGCGATCACCTTTCTTCACACCCATCTGCATCAGCCCGGCACCGAATTCATGTACCTGGCGCCTTACCTCCTGGTAGGTGGCTCCTTCATACTTTTCCTGAGGCTTTTCCCACAGGTAGATATTGGTTGAAAATTTCTCGACATTCTCTTCGAAGAACTGTATGAGTGATTTCATCTGACGCTGTTTTTTGTCTTTTAAAATGGAATTCTAATATAGGAAAGAATTGAGAAGAACGACATCGATTATCGCAATTTCGTTTGATTTTCACGATCCATTTCATACCTTTATCTTTTATAACCATGAAAAACTGGCATTTATGAAGAAATTGTTCACGGTTTTACTGGCAGCAATGGTGCTTCTGACGCCTTCGTGCGACTTTGCAAAGAGCATCAATCCTTTCGGCAAGAAGGCCAGGGAGGCTGAAGCGCTGAGGCAACAGCAGGAGGCCTTCAGGGTAGCTGATTCTATCCGGGTTGCCAATGAGCAGGCTGCACTTGAGCAGCAGCGTCAGGCTGAACTGGCCAGGCAGGCTGAGCAGGAGGCCCTCGAACGCTCCAAATATCATGTCATTGTCGGAAGTTTCCTTACCCCGGAATATGCCGATCACTGGCTCAGGCATATAACCGAGATGGGCTACGATGCAAAAATAGTCGGGATGGACGGCGGAAGGTGGCGTCTTGTTTCAGCTAATTCCTTTGCGAGTCTCCGTGAGGCCTATAATTCACTGGAGGATATACAGAACGCTATCAACGGTGACGCCTGGGTTTACAGGATGGAGTGATCATTGCCTGTATATCGTTGCTGACCTGTCAGGTCCAACGGATACTATTGTTACCGGTACCCCGGTCTCTTCCTCAATGAATTCAATATAATGCCTGAGAGCTTCAGGCATCTCACTCCAGTTTTTACACTCCGTTATTTCACAGTTCCATCCGGCCAATGTCTTATAGTTAAGTTTTTCTATGTCGGCAAGACAATACGGAAGCTCTGTGATCTCCTCTCCGTTGATAGTATAGGAGGTACACACTTCTATCTCACGGAACCCTGATAGTACATCTGCCTTCATCATGAAGAGGCGTGTAACGCCATTGATCATGATGGCATATTTAAGTGCAGGCAGGTCAAGCCATCCGCACCGGCGCGGACGCCCGGTAGTAGAGCCGTATTCGTTCCCGCGGTCACGCATGAGCTGGCCGTTTTCATCATTCAGCTCCGTGGGGAATGGTCCGCTTCCGACCCTCGTGCAGTATGCCTTGAAGATTCCGAAGACCTCACCCGTGCGCGAAGGGGCTATCCCCAGGCCGGTGCATGCGCCGGCGGCGACTGTGTTTGAGGAGGTGACATAGGGATATGTGCCAAAATCAATATCAAGCATTGTCCCCTGAGCCCCTTCTGCAAGAACGCACCTCCCTTCACGAAGGCTCCTGTCAATATAATAATCGGCATTTACCGTTTTGAACTGTTTAAGGAATTCTGCCGCCTCAAACCATTCATTCTCCAGCTCCTGAAGGTCATAACTCCGGCCGTAACCTCTCAGAATCCTCAGGTGCTCACTGACATGCTCATTATAAAACTCCCTGAAGTTTTTTAGAAGCAGATCGCCAACCCTTATGCCGCTGCGTGCTGCCTTATCGGTATATGCAGGCCCGATGCCCCTCAGGGTGGATCCTATCCTCGAGTCACCCAGCGCATTTTCATACGCGGCATCAAGCAGCTTGTGGGTGGGAAGAATCAGATGCGCCTTCAGTGAGATGAGCAGCCTGCGGCGCACCGTTTCAATATCGATGCCGAGGCTTTCAACCTCCCGTCGAAAGACTACCGGATCAAGCACAACACCATTGCCAATAATATTGATCTTTCCTTCGTGAAAGATGCCTGAAGGGATAAGGTGAAGGACATGCTTGGTTTTATTAAATTCTATGGTATGTCCTGCGTTCGGCCCGCCCTGGAACCGTGCAACTATATCATAATCAGGAGTTAAGGCATCGACTATTTTCCCCTTCCCCTCATCACCCCACTGGAGACCCAGAAGAATATCAATATTCATTTCAGAAAATTTCAAAGGAATTCATAAAGCGTCACAAGATACAAATTTTTTGTCATTGAGGTGAACGAAAATGAAGGATGCTGTATCTGTACGGTTGAAAAACGCTATAAGTTGTTTACAATTTACCATCCATAATTGGAGAATAAATGTTATATTTGATTAATGTATTAACATTCAGTAACTTGTGAGTGCTGATTATTAGTATGAACTAATACCCTGAAACAATGAAAAACAAGATTATTACATCTTTTCTTGTGATGATTCTCCTGCTGGTTTCAGTATGGAGCGTATCAGCGCAGAATCAGGATGACCTTTTATTCAGGAGAAGAGTTGTCTCTTCAGGATTTAACAGCTTTTTGTACGGCACAGCTCTTGTTGCCATAATTGAACCTTCAAGTGATGCTGCCATAGCTGGTGTTCCCATAGTGGCTGCGGGGGTAGGAGCCCTGGTTCCGGTGCTTTTAAATGAAAGAATGCCTATTACCGCAAATCAGCTTAAACTCACCAACCACGGACAGTTGATCGGGTGGGCTCATGGATTTGGCCTTTCAGCTATTATTCTCGGAGACGGTCTGTTTGATGATGATGGTGAGGAGGAAGATGGGATTGGCACTGATGCCAAGATTGCAATTGGATTGGGAGCTCTGACAAGCATAGGTATGGGTATTGCCGGCAAATCAATTGGTAAGAATAAGCCATGGAGCGAGGGGCAGGCTTCAATGTTAGCTTATTGGGGCAGTATCGGACCCATCACTTCAGCGCTTACTATAGGATCATTTGTTGAAGACCCCAGGGTTCTGGGCTTTTCTGTCCTCGCGGGAGGAGCGGGAGGCTATCTGATCGGGAATGCTATAAATAAAAGCGATTCATACACCAGGGGAGATGTAAGGGCTATTTCGGCTTTGACCACGATGAACGGACTTCTGGGTGCATTCATTGCATCGGACATAATTGAAGATGATGTTGAGGAGAACCTGGGTCAATGGGCATTGATCATCCCTGCAGCAGGAATTGTTTCAGGTGCACTTATCGGACAGGCATGGCTTAAAAACGCCGAACTGACACCCAGGCAGGGCTTGACTACAATCTGGGGTGCTTCAGGAGGTGCTTTGCTTGGTCTTGGAGTTGCATTGCTGGTCAACTCGGAAAGTCTGACTCCATGGTATACCATTCCTTATGCAACGAGCCTGGGAGCATATGCCCTTACCGTTGAGATGCTGAAGAAGAAGAATGCCGGGATGGTTTCTCTTACCGACCGAAGCAAAAACAACTGGAATTTTTCATTCATGCCGCAAAACTACTTCCTGAATGAGAAGATTTCAAGCTCAGGATTCAAGGTAAACGGACAGAATGCAAGGATGCAGCCATTCTTCTCTGCTTCGGTGACCTTCTGACATTTAAAGGGATAAAAGAATTATTCCTTCCTCCCTGACTTGCCGTAAATGTACAGTGAGTAGTGGTGGGGAAGGAATTCTCTTTTTTCACAGGTGCTGTTGATTATCTCAATGATCCTGGGGTCACTGAACTCAAAGATCTTCCCGGTTTCAATGTCAATGAGATGGTCATGCTGCCCCGACTGGTATGATTTTTCATACTGTGCCTGGCTGTGCCCGAACTTATGTTTGATGACCAGCTTGCAGTCCGTCAGCAAATCAATGGTATTGTAGAGTGTTGCCCTTGAAACCCTGTATTTCTTGTTCTTCATGAAATTGAACAACGACTCAATGTCAAAATGACCGTCGTGTGAATATATTTCATCAAGGATCGCAAACCTCTCAGGTGTTTTCCTCAGCGAGTTATTTACAAGATATTCTGTAAAGATCTGCTTTACAACTGTTCTGGAATCTTCATTCGCCATCATCCCTGCTCAATAGATTAAAGTAACAGCAATCGTTGTCATTCCTCCATGAATTCCTCAACTCTCTTCACGCTGGCTATGCCTTTGATATTGGAGAGCTGCATGATAAGGTTATTGAGGTCGCGCGTGTGATGCACGTAGAGATCAATAGTCCCCTCGAATATCCCGTTATAGACTGATACATTTATGTTCCGGATATTGACATTAAGCTCCTTCGAGATAATATTTGTCACCTCATTGATCAGACCCAGTCTGTCAATGCCGTTTATACTTATCCTTGCCAGGAACGATGCAAGTTTGTGGATGGTCCATCTTACCTGAATGATCCTGTTGCCTTCGCTGGCCAGCAGCTTGACTGCCACGGGGCATTTGGGCTTATGGACCACAATGGAGTTGTCAGGAGCCATGTAACCCACCACCTCATCTCCGGGAATGGGGTTGCAGCAGCTCGCGATGAGATATGAGTTGCCGGTGTTGTTCACATTCTCCCTGAGCAGGTAAGGGTGGCTCTTGTCAATCGGGGCAGCAGCACCCTTTTTGTCTTTATCAGGTTCCTGACGTCTGCTCACGCCTCCCACAGCAAGCCTCCAGAATTTGTTAAAGCTGCTTTCGGGGGCTTTTTTCAGGACCTTGCGCAGCTCCTCGAGATTGATGACACCGAGGGCTATCCTTGAATAAAGCTCCTCCTTATTTAGAAGTTCATAATTCTCGAGCAGGTTCTTTATAATCTCGGAGTTTGGAAGTATGCCCAGTTCACTGAGCTTCTGCTCGAGCATCTCAATCCCTTTCTGAATGCGGTCTTTTGATTCGTCCCTGAGTGCTCCCTTTATAGCTCCCTTGGCCTTGGCAGTATGCGCATATTCAAGCCATTCCTTCTCCGGTTTGGCAATGCTGGATGTTATGATCTCAACCTGGTCACCGCTCTGCAGTGTTACCGAGAGGGGAGAGAGCTTATAATTCACTTTTGCCCCGATGGCCCTGTTACCCACATCAGTATGTATCTCGTAGGCGAAATCCAGAGCCGAGGCTCCTTTTGGGAGATTGACAAGGAGCCCTTTCGGAGTGAACACCATGATCTCGGAAGAGAAGAGGCTCATTTTAAAGTCGTCGAGGAAAGCAATCGGGTCAGACATGGGGTTGGCCAGCATCTCACGGATATACTTCAGCCACTTGTCCAGTTCCGATTCAGCCTGGGCTGTATCACCTTTGTATTTCCAGTGCGCTGCAAATCCCCTTTCTGCAATATCGTCCATCCGCTGGCTGCGTATCTGTACCTCAACCCAGCGCCCCTCAGGGCCCATTACGGTGAGGTGAAGCGCCTCATAACCATTTGACTTTGGACGGCTTACCCAGTCGCGCAGCCTGTCAGGCTTGGGAGTGTAAATGTCAGTGATGAGTGAATAAATCTGCCAGCACTGCGCTCTTTCACTCATCTCAGGTCCGGGTTCAAAGACAATCCGCACGGCAAGAAGGTCATATACCTCCTCAAAGGGGACAGTCTTTGCCTGCATCTTCTTCCAGATCGAATAAATAGACTTGAATCTCCCGGAGATGTCAAAGATTATGTTGTTGTCGTTTAGCCTGTCTATTATAGGGAGGCTGAACCTGTTGATCAGGGCCAGGTTCTTCTTCTCATCCAGCTTTACTTTGCGGGCAATCTCATCGAAGATGCGGGGATGCCTGAATTTGAAACTGAGGTCTTCAAGCTCTGTCTTTATGGCAAACAGGCCCAGACGGTGTGCGAGGGGGGCATATAGATAAATCGTTTCACCGGCTACCTTCATCCTCTTGTGTTCGGGCATTGAATCAAGAGTTCTCATGTTATGCAGCCTGTCTGCTATCTTGATGATAATGACCCTGATATCATCTGACAGGGTCATCAGCATCTTCCGGAAATTCTCAGCCTGAAGGGAGTTGGTCTCCTTATTATATGTGCCGGAGATCTTTGTGAGTCCGTCGATGAGAGAAGCGATCTTGGGCCCGAACTCCCTGGTGATATCATCAAGGGTTATTTCGGTATCTTCTACAACGTCATGCAGAAGTGCTGCTGCGACTGATTTGGCCCCAAGTCCTATCTCCTGATTGACAATACGTGCAACATTTATAGGGTGTATTATATAAGGCTCGCCAGAGTTACGGCGCATGTCACGGTGAGCCTCGTTGGCAAAAAGGAAGGCTTTCTCAATCAGTTCCTTCTCTCCCTGTTTATCACACCTGTATAAATTGTCCTTCAGCAGCTTAAACTCAGCTTCAATGCGACTGATATCCTCTGCGGTAAATATGTTCGTCTTCTTTTTGCCCATCAGTCCCTTAAAGAAAATGGAAAGTCAAAGATACAAAAACTGGGCTTTATTTCAGCTCACAGTTCAGGGAAGGATGGTGACGGTGCCTGTCATGGCCTCAGCTCTGCCGGAAGGAGTGGTAACGCGGAGGCTCCAGAGGTAAACGCCGGGAGGCATAGGCTTGTCATTATGTCGGCCATCCCATCCTTCACCTTGGGCGGTGGTACGAAAGAGAATAACCCCGGTGCGGCTTAAGATACTGAATTCGTATGCTGTAGGAATAAATGTCAGAACCGGGGTAAAAACGTCATTGATACCGTTATCGTCAGGGGTAAAGGCATTTGCCATGAAAATGTTTTCGATGGCAGAGACCAGGGTAACTGATGAGCGGCACGCAGGAGAGCCTGCAGATGCCACCTGATCGACAGCTGTAACAACATATGCGATATCCGGCGCCGAAACATACGGGGCGAAAGCAGCATAATCATCAGTCCACACCGTATCTGTGACAGGACCTGCCACCTCCGTCCATCCTGCCCCGATATCACGCCAGACGGTAAAATATGCACCGCGCTGAGGAAACGGATTATTCCATTTGAGATCGATTCGTGTACCGCTGGTGGCAGATGAAAGAACTATATTTCTGACAGGCGATGATGGTTTTACTGCCCTTCCGCAATTGTTCAGCGCGGAGATACGGTAGAGATTGATACTGGCTGTGTCTGTCCCAGCATTATTTAAGGTTACATTTCCATCAATACCTTCTGCTGTGGCTGATATCATCCAGGCAGATGTGCTGCGATTAAATATCTCGGCTACAAAGGTATCGATGTCAGTATCTTTGTCATAAATCCCGGTCACATTGACAGCCTGACGCTGAACATAGACTGTCTCTGTAATTATCCAGTCGGGAGGGATTTCAGCCCCCGATGTGAGGCATTGCCTGTTGGATGAGGAGAGACCAGCATTGTTTGCTTTGGCTCTGATGTGAAAGCAGTATCCGGTTGCCGGGGCATAACCGGTGAATGTATACGAGGTCTGTGACAGGGGAAGGGTTTCAATCAATGCGGCAGGGTCACCGGCGGCACTCATCCACAGTTCGTATCCGTCAGCCGGATATGCAGGGTTGGCATACTCTGTCCATGAAAGAACCACGCGGAAGTTACATGAATCGTTATCAAGCGATACATAAATGGTACTTAGACTGTTGCTCAGCGGACTTGTATTACGTGACGAATCCATTGCTGCAACAACATATGGCACACTCATATACCTGGCAGCTGAACCTGTATGAACATATTCGGTGATATACGGAGACCTGACGGTATCTACAGCAAAGGCAATACTGTTGTAGAAGGTATACACAATATAGCTGCCCACATCTGATGATGTGGACGGCAGCCATCTTAAAGTTGCAAATCCAGTGGCAGGGTTTACGGTTACATTTTCAAGCAGTGGTGATTTGGGTAGAGTTTCATCCTGTCCCCTCACAGCGTGTGACATGAAGAGATACAGAAGTAACAATGATATGTATCTGAATCCGGTCATTTTGTTCCGGCAATGACTTCGACAGCTTCATCCGGATTAAAATAGGTATTAAAGAGCTCCATTATTCTATCCGGCGTGATTGTTTCAATTGTACTGATCAATCTGGAATAGTAATCATGATCAGTGTCGTAGTCGATTAATCCTCTTACAGCCTCGGCAGATGAAAACGGTCCGTCAAACATGCGGGCAATCTCCCCCATGAAGTGGTTTCTGACTGTCTGCAGCTCATCAGTGCTGACAGGGTTTCTTCTCAGTTCGGCTATCTCTTTGCGGATCTCCTTTAACGTCTCCTCGCGGTATTCGTTGGCAACTTCGGTCATGATAACGATGAAGCCTATTCCGTGAAAAGCCCCCGTCACCGAATGAATGCCGTATGTGTAGCCTTTTTCTTCCCTGATGTTTCGCATCAGCCTTGACCCGAAGTATCCTCCGAGTATCATATTTGCCACCTGGAGACCGTGGTAGTCATTGTGGTCACGTGTTATCCCTTTCCATCCCATCCTGACCGCGCTCTGCACTGATCCTTTCACTTCTGCAAATATCCTTCCCGGGGGAGAGGTCTCAAATGCCAGCTGTGGTATCTCTGCTTTATGCCATTGGCTGGAGCCTGAAAAGAATTTGCTGAGCACTGGCAGCGCACTCTCAGGTTCTCTGCCTGAGACGGTTATATACATGTTTTCAGGTCTGTAGAAGCGGGAATGGAAATCTCGCGTGACAGCAGCTGTCAGGGCATCGAAGTCTTCGAGCCTGGTAATTCTTCCGTATGGGTTGTCCTTGCCGCACAGCGCCATATAGAATTGTTCTCTTCCGATTACGGATGTCTTCTGCCTGCCGGTAAGAAATGCCTGTATCTTTTTTTCTTTCAGCATCCTGAGCTCATTCTCAGGGAAGGATGGATGAAGAAGGACCTCTCCGGCGAGCTCCATTACCTCCTCAAGTTTGCGTGAAAGGGTTATCACCACGAGGCTCGCCGTATCCTTTTCTGCCGTATGGTTGAAGACTGCACCGGTGCTGTCGATAAGATCATTAAGGGTAATCGCGTCATGTGAGACGGTACCCTCAGTGAGCATTGCGTTGGCTACTGACGCTGCCATATGGGTCTCCTCCATTATCTGGCCTGCATTGAGGACAAATTCTATCCTGATAAGGTCAACGGTTCCTCCTCCCAGGAGATAAACCGGTAATCCGTTACCAAGCCTCATTACAGCGGGAAATGATATTTTCCCGGCAGAAGGGGTGATTATCCGGGGCGGTGCCATTATTCTTCTACTCTTCATGGCTTTCAGGGAGATAATGGATTACACTGCAGTTTCCGGGTCTGAATGTGGCGGCGGAGCATTCTGTGATCTCAGCGGCTGTGACACTCATATATCTTTCGATCTCGGTATTTATGCCATTCGCGTCACCGAGAAGTTCCTGAAAGGCAAGATTGAATGCTTTGTTGCCGGCGCTGACGTAAGACATCAGTCTTGATGCCTCATACCTGTTGCGGGCTTTGTCAAGCTCCGCAACTGTCACCTGCCGGGTACTTATTTTGTCAAGCTCATCCCGGACTGCTTCCTCTGCCTTTGATATATCTGCTCCATTTCTTAATCTTCCGCTGAAGATGACCAGGCCGGGATCAATCTCACCGGAGAGGTAAATGTCTGCCTCACTGAAGAGCTCCTTTTTTCTTATGAGGATCTCCGGGAAACGGCCGGAGTCACATCCTGAAAGTATATCTGTAAGAAGATCAAGGACATAGAATGCACGGCTTTCCCTTTTTTCAGTATGAAATGCCATAATCAGGTGGGCCGCCGGCACCTTGCGTCGAGCCGTGACCTCGCGTCGTTCCGTCTGCGGAGGCTCCTGAGGAAGGTTACGGATGATGCGCCTGCCCGGGGCGATGTCACCGAACCATTTCTCTGCCATGCTGAAGACCTGGTCAGGATGAACATTGCCTGCCACACACAGGATGGCGTTTGACGGATTATAATGTCTGTGATAAAACTCTTTTACCCTCCTGCTGTCTGCCTTTTCTATGTGGCTTATGTCCTTGCCAATGGCAGGCCACATGTAAGGGTGCCTCCTGAATGCAAGAGGCCTCAGTAAGAGCATCAGGTCTCCGTATGGCTGATTAAGGTAACGCTGCCTGTACTCCTCTGTGACAACACTCTTCTGTATCCTCAGTCTCGATTCTGAGAGGTCCAGTCCCTCCATCCTGTCAGCCTCCAGCCAGAGAGCCGTCTCCAGGTTATTGGCAGGCAGGGTAATAAAATAGTTGGTAATGTCATTATTGGTAAAGGCGTTATTCTCACCACCAGCTATCATTACGGGGGTATCAAACGCCGGGACGTCATCCGTCCCTCCGAACATCAGATGCTCAAAAAGATGGGCAAATCCTGTCGCCTCGGGGTCTTCATCCCGCGAACCAACATCATACAGCAGATCAGTAGTGACCATCGGTGTGCTGGCGTCATGATGGGCAATAACCCTGAGCCCGTTGGAAAGAGTATGGCTATTAAATTCAATCATAAGTATTTCCAGAAAGCTGGTCAGAATGTTAACGATAAAGGTACCGCTAAAAAGTCACAGCATAAAATCCCCCAAACTTACCAAAATAAATATCTGCTCCTCAATTTATTCTATATTTGTCGGTGTGATCGTCCGGATTACAGTTAATCAGAATCGGCTTGAACAGATCAATTATAAGGAGGATCAGGCAGCTGGGGTCTTTGTTTTCAGACCAGCAGACGCTGCTTTACCTGCTGAGTTTCGTGGTCGGGATAACCAGTGCGATGGCTGCGGTTATAATGAAGAATGCCATTCATTATACACATGTGCTGTTCACTCAGGGCATCATGGCAGGCGGAGGAGGCATCCTTTCTCTGGCTTATCCGCTGGCGGGGATCTTCCTGACGGTTTTATTCGTAAAGTATATTGTTCGTGATAATATTTCCCACGGGGTTAGCAGGGTGCTTTATGCCATTTCACGGCGCAAGAGTTATCTGAAAAGGCATAACAACTGGACATCGATTGTTGCCAGCTCACTGACAATAGGTTTCGGAGGCTCAGTAGGAGCTGAGGCGCCGATTGCACTGACGGGCGCGTCCATCGGCTCATCCATCGGGAGGTACTTCAACCTGAACTATAAGAATATCACACTGTTGCTGGGCTGCGGTGCGGCAGGGGCGATAGCAGGTATCTTCAAGGCACCGATAGGAGGAATCCTGTTTACTCTCGAGGTACTGATGCTTGACCTTACCATGTCTTCCATAGTGCCATTGCTGATATCATCTGTCACGGCAGCAACAGTAGCATATTTCTTCATGGGCTCTGATGTCCTTTTCTCTTTCCAGGTAAGGGAAGGATTCCTTCTGAGAAACCTGCCCTACTATCTTATCCTCGGGGTGTTCTCAGGCCTGGTGGCATTTTATTTCACGAGGGCTACCATCGGCATCGAGAAGCTATACCGGAAGATACGGAACAATTATGTCAGGATGCTGGCCGGCGGGACTATTTTGGGAATACTGATCTATATATTTCCTGCTCTGTACGGAGAAGGCTACGGGACTGTGATGTCTCTGCTGAAGGCTGACCCGGGCGCCGCAACAGGTGTCAGCCTTTTCGGTGACGTTGCGTCCGGATTCTGGATCTTTATGCTCTTTCTTGCCTCCCTTGTAATATTTAAGGTTGTGGCCACCGCTTCCACCAACGGTGCCGGAGGTGTCGGAGGGATTGTTGCACCAACACTCTTTACCGGAGGGGTAGCCGGTTACCTGTTCAGCAATTTGTTAAATCATATCTTCGGCCTCTCACTGCCTGACAGCAGCTTCACACTTGCAGGCATGGCTGGGGTGTTCGCAGCGGTGCTGCATGCACCCATGACCGCAATATTTCTTATTGCGGAGATAACAGAGGGTTACGGGCTGTTCATACCACTGATTGTAACCTCAACGGCCGGCTTTATTACAATAAGAGCTTTCCAGAAGCACTCCATATACCACCAGCAGCTGGCTGCCAGCGGCGAGCTGATCACCCATGACAAGGACAAGGCTGTGATGACACTTCTCGACTGGAGCAATGAAGTGGAGAAGGATCTCCTCACCGTTAGCCCCAATGATACGCTGGGAGACCTGGTAAAACAGATTTCAAAGTCAAACAGGAATATCTTCCCCGTGGTTGATGAATTCAACATACTGGAAGGAGTAGTACTGCTTGACGATGTACGTGACAGGATGTTCAACCATGAACTCTATGACAAGATAACCATCAGGGAGATTATGACTATACCTCCCTCTTATATCGACATCAGGGAGAGGGGGGATGTAGTGCTTGACACCTTTACCCGTACAGGGGCATGGAACCTGCCTGTGCTTGACGGCGGCCAGTATGTGGGCTTTATCTCCAAGTCAAGAATATTCAGCGCCTACCGTGAGTTGCTGAAGCAGGTTTCTGAAGAATAGAATCCTGTCACTTGCTCAGAGCCTCCAGCATCATCTTTCGTTTTATCCGGAATGACCGGATATCTGTATCGTACCTCTGAAAATTATAAACGGCCAGCCTGGCTGTCTCTGCCGCCTCCTCAGGATATTTCTGTCCGTATTGCCTCAGGAGTTCGTAATCTGCTATGCCGTCGCGCATGGCTTCAAGGCGTATTGAAGGATGAAGCCTTCCTTCACCCGGGTAGACAATCCAGCAGTCACCACCAGGGAGGATGTTACCTGATTCGGTAATTATTCCGGTTGTCTCCCCCCACGGATCATCACTCCACGCATTCAGACCCCAGTGGAGGTATCCTGTTATGCCATACCTGTAATTGACCCAATGTAAGAGCCTTGTCTTTATCAGAGGCTGTTCGATGAACCTGTTTGCATACTCTCCCTGCGGGGCCAGACATGTGTAGAACCATACTTCCTCGCCGGATTTCTGCCTCTCCTTATAGAAACTCAGGTCCTTGTCCAGGTAATCCATCTGAGGCACCCATATGTCAATACTTCCTTTGAGGTTACTGGCATGGCATGCCTCTATCACCCTCACTCCGGGCCATATAGACTTGACGTAAGCGGCTATTTCAATATAGGTCTTAAGATTCGATTCGATAGGCTCGTCGGCAATATGCTGCACATATATGTCAGCCCAGTTAATCTCTTCCAGGTTCTTTTTTAAGGAAGGAAGAAAGCTGCTGTAGAACTGTCTCACCCGTGGTTCGGTCA
>JALOMM010000149.1 GCA_025455535.1 Bacteroidales bacterium
ACGGTCGTTTTACCGTGGGTGCCGGCAACAGCAATTGCATCGGTCTCTTCGGAGATAAATCCCAGTATCTCGGACCTCTTGTACAGCGTATATCCCCTGTCTCTAAAGAAGTTAAGAAGGATGCTCTCTTTTGGTATGGCAGGAGTAAAGACCACCATCACCCTCTCGCGGGCAGACGGCTCATCGAAGAGGGGAGGCAGCGAGGCGATGTCATCCTCATAGGTTATCCTGCAACCCTCCTGCTCAAGCTCATCAGTGAGATGGCTTCTGGTGCGGTCATAGCCGCAGACACAGAATCCCCCGGCAAGGAAATAGCGTGCCAGGGCACTCATGCCTATCCCTCCTATGCCAAGGAAATAAATCCCTTCTATGTTCGTCAGCCCCTTCATCTCTTTACCAGTTTCAGTACTTCACGTGCAATGACTTCATCGGCGTTGCGTATTGCCAGTCTCTTTATGTTTTCAGAAAGGATGGTCCTTTTTGACATGTCCCTGACCAGTGCCAGCGCTGTTTCCATAAGCGCTGATGGGGCCTCGGCATCGGTCACGAGCAGGGCGGCGACCTTGTTCACCAGCGCCATGGCGTTGTGTGTCTGGTGATCCTCCGCCACGTTGGGTGACGGGACGAGGATCACGGGTTTGCCCACCAGGGCAAGCTCGGAGATGGTTCCGGCGCCGGCACGTGAGATGATGATGTCGGCGGCGGCATAGGCCAGGTCCATGCGATTGATGAAGCCTGCTACCCTGACGCATTCGGTGCGTGCCGCTTCAGTCAGCTCGCGCATGCGGTCATAATAATGACTGCCGGTCTGCCATAGCACCTGTACCCCCTCCTCCGCTACCAGGCCTATGCCGCCGCCTACACTGTTGTTGATCGTGCCGGCGCCGAGCGACCCGCCCAGCACAAGAATGACCTGCCTGCCCGCGTCAAGCCTGAAGTGCTCCAGTGCCTCACTCCTCAGCGATTCCAGGTTATCATATGCCTGTCTCACCGGATTGCCGGTAAGCATTATCTTATCTTCCGGGAAATATTTCTCCATCCCCTCATAGGCAACGCAAATCCTTTCTGCCTTGCGGGCAAGAAGCTTGTTCGTCACCCCGGCATAGCTGTTCTGCTCCTGTATCAGCGTCGGTATGCCCATCCTCTGCGCCTGCTTCAGCACCGGACCCGAGGCATAGCCTCCCACTCCGACGACGACATCAGGATTGAACCGTCTTATTATCTTCTTTGCCTTGAGCATGCTCCTGAACAGCTTGCCTAACACGGTCACGTTCTTCAGGCTGATGCTTCTTACAAAACCGGCTATCTCAAGCCCTTCTATCGCGTACCCTGCCTCAGGCACCTTCTGCATCTCCATGCGGCCCGTGGCGCCTACAAAAAGTATCTCAGCCCCGGGCTCAATCCGTCTCAGGGCATTGGCTATGGCAATGGCTGGGAAGAGGTGTCCGCCTGTGCCCCCTCCGCTGATGATAATCTTTATATTTCTTCCTGCCCCGCTCATGCAACTCTTGTGTCAGTCTGTTCAATGTCAGAGAGCTGTTCGCGCGCCTCACGGGCATTCATGACACGTGATACGCTGAGTATGGCTCCCAGTGAGAAGCTGATGACCATCACCGAGGTACGCCCCCAGCTGATCATCGGCAGCGTCTGCCCCGTCACGGGGAAGAGGCCGACGGCAACCAGCATGTTGAGAAAGGCCTGGAACACGATCATGACCGTCAGCCCCAGCACCATGATCGCCGGGAAGGCGTAGTCGCACTTCCTCGCTATCTGTATCCCCCGGAACATCAGTGCCAGGTAACTTAGTATGACTATGATGGCGCCGAAGAGCCCGTACTCCTCGACTATTATGGCGAAGATGAAGTCGGAGTTAGACTGCGGCAGCAGGTTGCGCTGCGTGCTCCCTCCCGGCAGCTTGCCAAAGAGTTTTCCGGTTGAGATGGCTATCTTGGCCTGGTTCGACTGGTAGTCAGCATCGGAGTTTCCCTCCCCGCTGAAATAGGTCTCGATACGGTTTTTCCACACCTGAACCCTGTTGTCATCCTTCTTCAGGACCATGAGCATCGTGGCAAAGAGCAACACGGCAACAAGCCCCATGCCGGCATATGCCATCAGGAATTTGAACGGCACCCTGCCAATGAAGAGGATGATCATGCTTATCATGAAGATCATCAGGGCCGTGGAGAGGTTCTCTGACATGATGAGAAGACATACAAGAGCTATCGGTGCAACCAGTCTGATGGTCACAAGCCTGAAGTTGTTAAGCTCATGCTGATAGACCGTCAGTCCCCTTGCGAGATAGATCACCAGTGCCACCTTTGCCAGGTCAGAGGTCTGTATCCTCAGACCGATGATCGGTATCTCAAGCCAGCGGCTTGCCTCGTTGATGCTTACCCCTGCCACCAGCGTCACCCCAAGCAGTATCACCGCCACTACCAGCCCGATAGTGGCAAACTGCATATATTTAATATAAGGTATCCAGTGAGTGACAACGATGATGATCAGCCCCAGAATCAGCATGATGAACTGTGTCCTCAGGAAATAGAAAGTGTTCCCATGATGTGACGAATATGCAACTCCGACAGACGAGCTGTAGACTGACAGCAGCGAAACAAGCATAAAGAGGGCTATCAGTCCCCACATGTACCTGTCTCCCTTGAAAAACCGTCTTATCGTCACACCTGCCATAACCTATAAGTTTCTTACAGCCAGCTTGAACTGCCGGCCGCGGTCTTCGTAGTTGTTAAAGAGATCAAAACTTGCGCATGCCGGGGAGAGAAGCACAGTGTCACCCTTGTGAGCAAGGTAATAGGCCGATCTGACCGCCTCCTCCATCGATGTCGTCTCCACTATCGTGGGAACCACCCCGCCAAATGCCTCGATGATCTTGTGGTTATCCTTACCGAGACATACGATGGCCTTGACCTTCTCCTTCACCACCGCGCTGAGCTCCGAATAGTCATTCCCCTTGTCAATCCCTCCGGCGATCCAGATCACTTCCGACTTCATGCACTCGAGAGCATACCATGTCGAATTGACGTTCGTCGCTTTTGAGTCGTTAATGAAGTTTATTCCCGCCACCATTATGACAGACTCAAGCCTGTGCTCTACCCCCTGGAAGTCGGTCAGACTCTCCCGTATAGTCTCCTTGCGGATATTCAGAACCTTTCCCGCGATGGCGGCAGCCATCGAGTTGTAAGTGTTGTGGCGTCCTTTCAGTGCCAGGTCGTGGATGGTCATAAGGCTGGATTTTTGGGTTATGTCAAGAATAATGTTGTCATTTTCAACGCAGGCGGCCATGCCTTCGCAACGGTCAATAGAGAAGGGAAGCGACCTGGAACCGATGGTACGCTTCTCCACCTCCCTGAGTGTCACCGGATCATCGGCACACCATATAAATACGTCATCTGAGGTCTGGTTGCGGATGACGCGCATCTTGGAGTCGACATAGTTCTGCATCTCGTAGTTGTACCTGTCGAGATGGTCGGGGGTGATGTTCATCAGGATAGCCATCTCGGCCCTGAAGTCATACATCCCGTCAAGCTGGAAGCTGCTAAGCTCAATGACATAATAGTCATATCCCCCCTCAGCCACCGCCAGAGCAAAGCTGTTGCCCACATTGCCGGTCATTGCCACATTAAGCCCGGCCTTCTCCATCATGTGGAAGATGAGGTTGGTGGTGGTGGTCTTGCCGTTACTGCCGGTGATGCATATCTTGTATCCCGATGTATAGCGCCCGGCAAACTCGATCTCCGAGATCACGGGGATATTCTTTTCATGCAGTGCAACTATCAACGGGTTTTTCTCCGGTATCACCGGACTCTTGATCACCTCGTCGGCATTCAGTATCAGATCGGGCGTATGCTTCCCTTCCTCAAAAGGTATATTGCGCGAAGTGAGCATCTCACGGTACTTGTCCTTTATCGTCCCGCTGTCGGAGACGAAGACGTCAAAACCCTGCTTCTGCGCCAGCACTGCTGCACCTGCTCCGCTCTCTGCTGCTCCCAGTATAACTATCCTCTTCTTCATTCGCTATCTCATCTTGAGCGTTACCACGCTGAACACCGCCAGTATTATGGCGACGATCCAGAATCGTGTCACTATCTTTGGTTCAGGATATCCTTTTTTCTGATAATGGTGATGCAGCGGCGCCATCAGGAATATGCGCCTTCCCTCGCCGTACAGTCTCTTCGTCCTCTTGAACCAGCTGACCTGCAGCACCACAGACAGGTTCTCTACGAGGAAGATCCCGCAGAGGATGGGTATCAGAAGCTCCTTCCTGGTGATGATTGCAAGAACGGCGATAATCCCTCCGAGGGTCAGGCTGCCGGTATCGCCCATGAAGACCTGCGCCGGGTATGAGTTGTACCACAGGAACCCTATCGTGGCACCTGCGAAGGCGCTGACAAAGATCACCAGCTCGCCTATGTTGGGTATGTACATTATATTCAGATAGTCGGCATAGATGATGTTACCTGAGACATAGGCAAGCACCCCCAGCGTGACCCCCGACACCGCGGAGGTCCCTGTCGCCAGCCCGTCAAGCCCGTCAGTAAGATTTACCCCGTTTGATACAGACACCACAATGAATATCACAACCACCACGAAGACAAGCCACCCCAGCAGCTGCTTCGTCTCACCCTTGGCAAAGGGTACAAGCCATGAGTAGTCGAACTCATTATCCTTTACAAACGGTATGGTGGTCTTGGTCGACTTGATGTTGACAGCCGTAGTCTGAGGAAACATATTCTCCTGTTCCATGTGAGACACATCGTACATGGGGGCCGTGATGTTACGGGGTGCAACGACGTCTACCCTGATGACGGCATCCTTACTGATATACAGTGTAAGGGCAACGATCAGCCCCAGTGATATCTGTCCAATGATCTTGAAGCGGCCTGCGAGTCCTTCCTTGTTCTTTTTGAAGACCTTGATATAGTCATCCATGAATCCGATGAAGCCAAGCCAGACG
>JALOMM010000150.1 GCA_025455535.1 Bacteroidales bacterium
AGTCTGTTGAGGAGCAGGAGAAAATGACACCTGTGCTTCTTGAAAAGATCAACGCGGCACTGACAATGTCACAGCTCGAGGATCTATACCTGCCTTACAGGCCCAAGAGGCGAACAAGAGCGTCAGTGGCGCGTGAGAAGGGCCTCGAGCCGCTGGCACAGTGGCTGCTCAGACAGTTGCCGGGAGACCCTGAGGGTGAGGCGGAAAAATACACAGGCGAGGAGGTGCTGACAATCAGTGATGCACTTGCCGGTGCACGGGATATAATTGCCGAGGTAATCAACGAGGATGAGCAGGTGCGAGGCGCCATGAGAGTGCTGTTTGAGAAAGAAGCCGTTATAACATCCAGGGTCATAAAAGGCAAGGAGGAGGAGGGAAACAAGTTCAGTGACTACTTTGACTGGTCAGAGCCGCTGCGCCGCTGTCCTTCTCACCGTCTGCTTGCCATGCGCAGGGGTGAGGAGGAGGGGTTCCTCAGACTGACAATCATGCCTCGCGATGACGAGGCCAGGGAACTGCTGGAGAGACAGTTTGTCAAAACCCGGAATCAGGCTGCAAGACAGGTGAGAGATGCTTTGGCTGACAGCTGGAGCCGCCTGCTGGGTCCGGCGATGGAGACGGAATTCAGAGCCCTGTCAAAGGCAAAGGCTGACGGGGAGGCCATCCGTGTCTTCGCCGACAACCTGCGCCAGCTGCTGCTTTCACCGCCGCTGGGTGAGAAGAGTGTTCTCGCCCTCGATCCGGGATACCGCACCGGATGCAAGCTCGTATGCCTTGACAGACAGGGAGCCTTACTCCATAATGACACCATCTATCCTCATCCTCCACAGAATGAGACTGCAAAGAGTGTCAGCAAGCTGCTGACGCTGATAGAGAAATACAGCATTGAAGCAGTAGCAATAGGCAACGGTACTGCGAGCCGCGAGATAGAAGATTTCATAAAGCAGTATCTCCCTCCGGCCAGTGGCATAAAAGTTTTCGTTGTGAGTGAGGCAGGCGCTTCTGTCTATTCAGCATCAAAGACCGCAAGGGACGAGTTTCCTGATCATGATGTCACTGTCCGAGGCGCGGTCTCTATCGGCCGCCGGCTGATGGATCCGCTGGCAGAGCTTGTGAAGATAGATCCCAAATCGATAGGTGTGGGACAGTACCAGCATGACGTCGACCAGACCAGGCTGCAGAACAGTCTTGACGAGGTTGTAATGTCATGCGTGAACGCAGTGGGAGTGGAGGTAAATACCGCCAGCCCCCACTTGCTTACCTACATTTCGGGCCTTGGCCCCAAGCTGGCACAGAACATAGTTGAATACCGCTCAGAAAACGGCCCGTTCAGGTCACGCTCCGGACTCCTTAAGGTCAAGCGCATGGGCGACAAAGCCTTCGAGCAGGCAGCCGGGTTCCTCAGGATACGCAATGCAACGAACCCTCTGGATGCTTCGGCAGTGCACCCTGAGAGCTACCACATTGTGGAGAGAATGGCTGCCGACGCCGGATGCTCGGTGGCAGACCTGATGCTCGACGAGGCAAAGAGAAAGACCGTAGATATTGAGAAATATGTATCTCCCGATGCCGGTCTTCCGACACTGAAGGATATCATGCAGGAGCTTGCCAAACCGGGACGTGACCCGCGCTCCTCAATACAGGAGTTCACCTTCGCTGAAATACGCACCATTGAGGATGTGAAAGAGGGAATGACAGTTCCCGGCATTGTGACAAATATTACTAAATTCGGTGCCTTCGTTGATATCGGAGTGAAACAGGACGGGCTGGTTCATGTCTCCCAGATGGCAGACAGATACGTTGATGACCCTTCGAAGGTAGTTAAGCTCCACCAGCAGCTTATGGTACGGGTAGTGAGTGTGGACCTGGCCAGGAAACGGATACAACTCTCATTGAAAGGGATAAAAAAATGATAAACAACTAACTTTAAACTATTATTGAATTGCTTATGAAAAGATTCGGAATGTTAACAATGGCGGCAGTGATGCTGATTCTGGCATCATGCGCCGACAAGAAGCCGCAACCACCTGTAGCTGAAAAGAAGCCTTTTACTGTTGAAAGCAACGGCAACGAACGCGTTGATGACTACTTCTGGCTCAGGCTCAGCGATGAACAAAAGAATGCTGAGTCGCCTGACTCACAGACTGTTGAAGTGGTTAAGTACCTCACCGCAGAGGATGACTACGCCACTGCGATGATGAAGCACACTGAGGCTTTGCAGCAGAAACTCTTTGAAGAGATAAAGGGACGAATCAAGGAAGACGATGCGTCTGTGCCTTATCTCAATAACGGATATTATTACCAGACGAAGTACTTCATCGGTAAAGAGTACCCTGTTTTTTACAGAAAGAAGGAGGGTGCTGACAGTGCCAGTGTGCTCCTGGATGTAAACGTTCTTGCTGAAGGACAGAAATATACAGGCGTCGGCGGACTGTCAGTCTCGCCTGACAATAACCTTCTCGCCTATGCTGTTGACCATGTCAGCCGCAGGCAGTACACGATGTTCTTCAAGGACCTGAACAGTGGCGAACTGCTGGGTGACAGGATAGAAAATGTCACCGGCGAGGCTATATGGGCCAACGACAACAAGACAGTATTCTATGTATCCAAGGATCCGGAGACCCTGAGGGCTGCAAAGGTAATGAAGCATATTCTTGGCACTCCCGCTTCAGAAGACAAGCTCATCTATGACGAGACTGATGAAACATTCGCAGTAGGTTTGGGCAAGACAAAAAGTAAGAAATACATTACCATCGTCTCAAACCAGACACTCACTGCCGAAGTAAGGCTTATCGATGCCGACAAACCCGACGGCAGGGTAGTGGTATTTGAACCCCGTAAGGTCGATCACCTCTATTCTGTTGAGCACCTGAACGGCAATTTCTTCATCTACACCAATGCCGACGGAGCCAAGAACTTCAAACTGATGTCATGTCCTGAGAACAAGACTGGTATGGCCAACTGGAAGGAAGTAATCCCGCACCGGAGCGATGTTCTGCTTGAGAATTACGAGGTTTTTGACAATTATCTTGTAGCGCACGAGATGATCAAGGGACTTACAAACCTTCGCATCATAAGCATGGCTGACGGTTCAGAACATTTCCTCGATTTCGGTGAGGAGACATATACCGCGGGCATAAGCATAAATCCCAACGCCAATACTCCCTTGCTGAGATTCAGCTATTCATCGCTTACCACACCCAATTCGGTGTTTGACTATGACATGGCAGCCAGGACAAAGACGCTCCTTAAGCAGGACAGCGTGCTTGGCGGGTTTGACAAGAACAACTATGAGTCAAAACGTCTGTGGGCCACTGCCGCTGACGGAACAAAGGTTCCGGTTTCGCTTGTCTATCGCAAGGGCTTTGTTCAGGATGGCAGTGCACCCATGCTGCTCTATTCCTACGGCTCATACGGTTCATCTACCAATCCTTCATTCCGCTCATCAATCATCAGCCTCCTTGACCGCGGCTTTGTCTATGCCCTGGCACATATCAGGGGTGGAAGCGAGATGGGACGCCAGTGGTACGAGGATGGCAAGCTTCTGAAGAAGATCAACACCTTCACCGATTTCAACGACTGTGCACGCTTCCTCATCAATGAGAAATATGCCTCACCTGAGAACCTTTATGCCATGGGCGGCAGTGCCGGCGGTTTGCTCATGGGCGCAATAGCCAACATGGAGCCTCAGCTTTATAACGGCATCATCGCACAGGTTCCCTTCGTTGATGTGGTAAGCACCATGCTCGATGCATCTATTCCTCTTACAACATTCGAATGGGATGAGTGGGGCGATCCCCGCAAGCAGGAGTATTATGATTATATGCTCTCATACTCGCCATATGACCAGGTGAAGGAGCAGGAGTATCCTAACATGCTGGTTACCACCGGTTACTGGGACTCACAGGTACAATACTGGGAGCCTGCCAAGTGGGTGGCAAAACTGAGGGACAAGAAGACCGATGATAATATCCTTATCATGGATGTCAACATGACAGCGGGTCACGGTGGGGCGTCAGGACGCTTCGAGCGGTTGAAGACAACTGCCCTGGAATTTGCATTTATGCTTGACCTTGAGGGTATAAAGGAATAAGAAACCAGGATTGCGGGTCGGACACTTACCTGCGATGTTGAAATATGAGAGGCTGACATGCAACATGTCAGCCTCTCTCTTTAAAAACAGATTCAAAAGACCAGATCAGAAGCGCCTTGCCGGCTCTTTGAATTTCATTGCCGGCTTGCGCGGGAACATCTCATCCATCATGGCTGCGTTGTATGCGAACCATGCCGTTATGATTGCGTTGTGTCTGAGATCAGGCAGCAACAGCCTTTCCCATGTGTCTGTGTTGGTATGGTAACCGCGCCCGTATTCTATCTCATCCTGTATGAACTGGAAACCCGGCAGCCCTGCTCCGTCAAACGACTGATGATCAGTGCCCCCTGTGTTGCGCAGCGCCACGGTGGTGAATCCCATGTCGCTTACAGGCTCCATCCATGCCTCGAAAAGGGGTCTCGCCAGGTTGTTCTCCTGCAGATATATCCCGCGGTACTTGCCGGTACCGTTATCCATGTTGAAGTAGACCGAAAACTTGTCAAACCCCTGTTTCTTCTCTGCCTTGACATTGTCATACAGATACTGTTCAACATACCCGCGTGAGCCGTTGAGCCCCTGCTCTTCGCCTCCCCAGAGGGCAATGCGTATTGTACGGCGCGGCCTGGCATCAAGGGCCTTGAGAATCCGTATGGCTTCCATCATGACAATGCAGCCTGATGCATTGTCTGCAGCACCGGTTCCCCCATGCCATGAGTCGATGTGTCCGCCGAGAAGTACAATTTCGTCCTTCAGCACGGGATCAGTGCCCGGTATCTCTGCAATAACATTGTAAACTTCCTTGCCAGGGGTGAACTCAGCCTTTATCTCAGCCTCAACCTCAACCTTTTCACCCTTCT
>JALOMM010000008.1 GCA_025455535.1 Bacteroidales bacterium
ATGAATCAGGAAGATTGCGATGACAGGATTATAACCGGTGCTGCTGAATTATTCAGGGTAGCGGGCATTAAAGCCGTGACAATGGATGATATTGCCCGTGAACTCGGTATTTCGAAGCGTACCATTTATGAGAAGTATGGCGACAAGGATGAACTCCTTCTTGCCGTAATGAAGTGTATGGTCTTCAGGCAAAGAAAGATGATAGAGGAGACAATCTCATCATCACCGAACGTTATTGCCGCGATCTTCAGGATGATCAATATGATGAGGGAGCATACCCGAAGCATGAATCCGGTGATATTCGCCGATCTTAAGAAATATCACAGTAAGGTACTTGACAAGCTTAAAGATAGCTGTGAACTGCCTGACTACAAAGGGTCAGAGAATATTGTGGCAAAAGGAATTGAACAGGGTCTCTTCAGGGACGAGATTGACGTTGAGATCGTCAGCAGGTGTTTTCAGGGTCTGGGTCAGATGATATCGGATGTGTCACTGTTTCCGCCTGACAAGTACCTGCAGCGTGACGTTATAAAAAGCGTGATTGTGAACTACATGCGGGGAATTTCAACCCCTGCTGGAGCAGAGATAATTAAACAATTTGAATCAGAATTTTAAACACTTTTATATGAGACGATTGCTATTACTAATCATTTTTTCAGCCTCGCTCTGGGGTATGAACGGAGCAGCCCAGGAGGCACCGGCATCATTGTCACTGACAGTTGAAGAGGCGATGCAGTATGCCATTGAGAACAACAGGAACGTTACATCGGCACGGTATGATCTGCTTGCTGCCGAGAAGGGTGTATGGGAGGCATATGCTGCCGGCCTGCCCACAGTAGACGGGAGTGTGTCACTCGGAGACAACCTTGCCGTTATGACAAGGATAATTGAAATGAACGGACAGCAGATGGCTTTCAAGTTCGGTACACAGTATGATCTTGCATATGGTGTGTCAGCCTCAACCGTGATATTCAATGCTCCGTGGATAGTAGGGATACAGACGGCAAAACTTGCCACTACCCTTGCAAGCCAGGGGTTGAAACTGACCGAGATTGATACAAAGGAGTCGGTGATGACTTCATATTACCTGATACTTGTAACTGAAGAGACAATAAAGATCATCGATGCAAACATTGCTGATCTGGAGGAGACGATGGTTTCAACGAAAGCGATGTACAGTGTCGGTATGGCTGAAGCGACTGATGTCGATCAGATCCAGGCCAACCTCTCTACCCTTAATAATACAAAGGCCTCGATGCAGCGAAACCAGGAACTGACAACCAACATGCTCAGGTTCATGCTCGGAGTCGAAAGAACAACCGGCATAATACTGACGGAAACCCTTGATCAGGTAACAGCCCGGGTAAATGTTGAGGCACTCCTCGCAGAGGATTTCGACATAAATGAGAATATAAACTATCAGCTTATCGAAAGTCAGTACCAGATGTCAGAGCTTGCTCTGAAAGGTGCGAAGGCTGCAGTCCTTCCTTCCCTCGGCGCTTCAATATACTATAACCAGAACGGAATGGGAGATCAGCTTAACGACATGGATTTTTATCCCAACTCGGTACTTGGATTTCAGCTGCAGGTGCCTATTCTTGCAAGCGGTCTGAGGTCAACCCGAATCAAGAGGGCTAAGATTGATCTCGACAAGGCTGAGAATACACGTGCTTTGGTATCTGATCAGCTGCTCTTGCAGGAAAAGCAGCTCCGGTATAATCTCATAAGTTCAAACGAGCAGTACAGGAGCCAGAAAGAGAACGCTGAAGTAGCAGCCAGGATACTTCAGAGCTTCGAGAACAAGTATAACCAGGGAATGGCTTCCAGCCTAGAACTTACCCAGGCTAACAGCAACTATCTGACAGCCCAGAACAATTATCTGACGGCCCTTCTGAATCTGCTTCAGACAAAAGTTGCCTACGATAAGCTTATGAACAAACTATAGTACCAGAAAATGAAAACAATTAATCAGCATACAATGAATCACTCAAGTCTATTTACTGTTATTCTTACGGGTGCCATGATAATGACGGCATGCACACCAAAAGAGAAGCCTGCTGCAGCAATGACGGCAGAGACTGTCGCAGCAGCGCCGGTCAGGGTTATCCCTGTGTCAAAGACAATAATTGCCCGCACTATTGACTATACAGCTACCGTTCAGCCTTTTGAGGAGGTTAATATGGCTCCCTCGACACCCGGCAGGGTAGACAGGATATATGTCGAGGTGGGAGACAGGGTTCAGAAGGGGCAGCAGCTCTTCCTGATGGACCGCACGCAGTATTATACAAACAAGATCCAGCTGGCGAACCTCGAAAAGGATCTTGCAAGGATGGATACACTGCTCAAGGTCGGAAGCATCAAGGAGCAGACCTATGATCAGATGAAGGCTCAGTATGAAGTCATGAAGACCAATGTTGACTTCATGGAAGAGAATACGCTCCTCGAGGCACCCTTCACCGGGATAATTACCGGCAGGTATCTTGAAGAGGGAGAGCTCTACTCAGGTGCTCCCTCAGCTTCGGGCAAGGCCGCTGTTGTCACACTCATGCAGATAAACCCTGTGAAGGTCATGGTCAGCGTTTCGGAGCAGAATTATCCGCTCATAAAGAATGGAATGAAGGCAAAAATCACCGCTGACGTCTATCCTGACAGGGAATTTGCCGGAAGAATATTCCGTGTTCATCCCACAATAGACCAGATGTCAAGGTCATTCAGGGCTGAGATCGAGATACCGAACGGCAACGAGTTGCTGAGACCGGGCATGTTTGCACGTGTCTCGATTGACATGGGCCAGGCTGAAGCCTTTGTGGTACCGTCAAATGCCGTATTGATACAGGAAGGGACCAACGAGAGGTATCTTTTCGTGGTGAATGACGGCGTTGCTTTGCGGAAACCGGTCAGGCTGGGAAAGAGATTTGATGAGATGGTGGAGATTGCAGAGGGAGAGATCCGCGAAGGTGACAACCTTATTGTTGATGGTCAGGCACGCCTGACAGGCGGTCAGAGAGTGGAAATAGTAAAATAGTGTTTAATTTAAGATTCAGACCACAATGAGTATATATGGCAGTGCAGTAAAGAAACCCGTAACCACGATACTGATATTCGTGATAACGATGGTTATGGGATTGTACTCGCTGACGCAGTTGTCCGTTGACCTGTATCCGGAGATCGAACTTCCGTTCCTTTCGGTATACACCAGTTACCCGGGTGCAAGTGCATCAGACATTGAAACTAATATAACGCGTCCTATTGAGGATGTGTTGAGCTCGGTAACAGGGTTAAAGGAGATGACCTCCACATCCAGTGACAACGTCTCGGTTATATTCCTTCAGTTCGAGTATGAGACAAACCTTGATGAGGCATCAAACGACATTCGGAGTAACCTGTCCTTTATTAAGAACTACCTTCCTGAAGAGGCTGAAGATCCAAACATTCTGAAATTCAATTCCGCCATGATGCCCATTGTCTTCTACGCCATCACGGCGCAGGAGAGCTATCAGGGCCTGGAGAAGATACTTGACGAAAAGGTGGTCAACCCCCTGAACCGCATAGAGGGTGTCGGAAGCGTTTCCCTTTCAGGTGTCCCGGGAAGGGAGATCTACGTGGATGTCGATCCGCGCCGCATGGAGGCTTACAACCTTACCATTGAGCAGATAGGCAATGTACTGCGGGCAGAAAACATAAATATGCCGGCCGGATTCATTGAGATGGGGGCAACTGACTACCCGATACGGGTACAGGGAGAGTTTGAGGAGAGCGATATAATAAAGGACATTGTCGTTGGGAACTATGCCGGCAATGATATACTCCTCAGCGATGTAGCTGTGGTAAAAGATACGATCAGGGAATCGAGGCTGATAGCGAAGATTAACGGGGAAAGGGGTATGGGCCTGTTTATTCAGAAGATGTCAGGCGCCAATACCGTTCAGGTTTGCCGTGATGCAGAAGCTGAACTGCAGAAGCTTCAGAAGGATCTTCCGCAGGATGTGAAGATCGAAAAGCTGTTTGACTCTGCGGAATTCATCAGCGGCTCAATAAATAACCTGACAGAGACACTGATGTATGCAGGCATCTTCGTTATCCTGGTGGTGCTGTTCTTCCTCGGCCGGTGGAGGGCTACATTTATAATTATTCTGACAATCCCGATCTCACTGGTCTTTGCCTTTATTTACCTGTTTATTTCCGGGAATTCGATAAATATAATTTCTCTGTCGTCGCTCTCAATAGCAATAGGGATGGTGGTCGACGATGCCATTGTGGTTCTCGAGAACATAACGAAGCATATCGAACGGGGCAGCAGTCCGCGCGAAGCCGCCATTTATGCTACCAATGAGGTATGGCTGGCAGTTATTATTACCACACTTACCGTAGTGGCGGTATTTTTCCCGCTGACTTTCGTAACGGGGCTCACCGGCGTGATGTTCTCACAGCTTGGGATGATCGTTTCAATTACAATCGTTGTATCGACCTTTGCTGCAATCACTCTCACGCCTACACTGGCTTCCAGGATGATGAGGCTGCGTCCGCTGAAAAAGGATGCTCCGATATATACGTGGGACGGTTCAGTACATAAGTTCCTGGAATGGATGGACGGTTTCTACGTTAAATCGTTGAACTGGGCTGTACATCACAAAAGGTTCACGATTGCCATTGCTATCCTGGTGTTTGCAGGGTCAATGTCTCTCCTGAAATTTGTCGGCAAGGAGTTCATGCCTACCGCTGACGAGTCGAGGTGTACTGCTAACGTTGAACTGCAGACAGGTACCAGGGTTGATAATACTCTTGTTGTTGCCGACAGGATTGATTCACTTGTAATGGCAACCGTACCTGAAGTAAAGCTGATCTCAACCAATACAGGGAATGATGACAGCGGCGGGTTCGCCTCAATATTCAGCCAGGGAGGGACACATGTAATCCAGTTTACATTTTCACTGGTCCCGGTAAGTGAGAGATCGAGAAATGTGGAGGAGGTGGCAGAAGCCATCAGGCAGATAATGGCGCCTATGCCCGAGATAGTCAACTATTCCGTCTCTACCACTGATGATATGAATATGGGCGGTATGGGCGGCAATACCGTCAACCTTGAGGTATACGGCTACGATATTTCACAGACAAACCTTGTGGCTGAGGAACTGGCATCGAGGGTGAAGAATATCGAAGGGGCCACAAACGTGCAAATCAGCCGCAAAAGGTCAAAGCCCGAGCTTCAGATCATCTTCGATCATAAGAAGCTTATGACACACGGGCTTACAACAGCCCAGGCATCGGCAATGATAAAGAACAGGGTTGACGGGCTGACCGCCACCCGCCTCCGCCAGGCAGGCGATGAATATGATGTCGTTGTGCGCTATAAGGAGTCTGCACGTAACTCAATCACGGAAATAGAGAACATGGGTATTGTTACACCTGCGGGACAGGTGATAAGGCTGGGTGAGATAGCAGATGTCAGGGAAGCCTGGACCCCTCCAAATATTGAGAGAAAGCGCAAGGAACGCATCGTCACCGTTTCAGTCACACCTTATAAGAGATCTCTTAACCTTATTGTGGCTGACATCCAGAAAGAGCTGGATGAGGTGGCATTGCCATCGGGCGTAATGGTGGAGATATCGGGAGCCTTTGAAGATATGACAGAATCATTCATGGATATCGGGCTGCTGCTGGTTGTATCCCTGCTGCTTGTATATCTTGTTATGGCCTCCCAGTTCGAGTCACTGAAGATGCCGCTGATAATCATGCTTTCGATACCATTTGCTTTCAGCGGTGTTGCCATAGCTCTTTTCCTCTCCGGTGAAAGTCTGAACCTTATTGCGGGTATCGGAGCGGTGATGCTCATCGGTATTGTCGTGAAGAATGCCATCGTGCTGGTTGACTTTATAAATCTGACACGTGACAGAGGGGTGGAGCTTTACGAGGCTGTTCTCATATCGGGAAGGTCAAGGCTCAGGCCGGTGCTCATGACCTCTCTTACAACCATCCTTGCCATGTTGCCGCTGGCAGTAAATCCGGGGGAGGGCTCTGAGCTCTGGAGACCGATGGGTATAGCAGTCATCGGCGGCCTGGTCTTCTCCACCACGGTTACCATGATACTCGTTCCGGTGGGATATGTACTCATGGCCCGCAGAGGTGAAAGAGATAAGAAACACAAGGTGGCATTCAGGGATATGAAGTTCCTTGATGACATAAAAGAGTAAACTTTAATAGGTATAGAAATGAAAGCTGTAATGATAATATATAACCTGGCTCTTACCGAGAAGGTTGAATACACTCTTGAACACTTCGGCATCAGGGGATATACGCAATGGGACAATGTGGAGGGAATGGGATCGAAAACCGGTGTTCCACATCTTGGTACTCACACATGGCCCGAGATAAACGGCGTAGTAATTACATTCGTCGAACCGGAAAAGGTGCCTCCTCTGCTTGAGGCTGTCAGGCGTATTGATGCCATCAACGAAGAGGTCGGCATCAGGGCGTTTGTCTGGGCCATTGAACAGGCAGTCTGAAGCCTTGATTAATATGTCGCAGCGACGCCCCGCAATGGCGTCGCTGTTTTTTATGCTATAAAACATAATTCAAGACCGCAAGTTTTTTGCTGCCCGCCTGTGTAAGGTTACTACAAGATTCCTCATTCATTTGCGGCGCCGGGACATATTCACTGAGGCTTTGCGATCTCCCATTATTGATTATTTTTGTATGGGGGATAATTCCCAATAAAGAACCATACAATGAGAAATCTGTCATTTGTTTTATTTGTTGTTTTTGGATTGGCAGCTGCTTCATGTGCTGACAATAAGAACAGCCAGAAGGTTACAGCATCGGAAAACACAGAAGCATCGTCAACAAAAGCAGCGCTTAGCCCTGAGCTTCAGGCAAAGTTAAGCTGGGTCGAAAAGGGCACTGAGTGCTACGGTATTGTCATCGGCTTCTTTGCTGATGGCAGCACCCTCGGTAAAGCTGTCAAGTGCAGGGTCATCGCCATAAAACCAGACAAGATCAAGATGAAGACTGTTGAGAGTGTAAGCCTCCTTGAAGGAGAGGGCTGTGACAAGATGGGCCTTGCTTATGGCGATACCTGGTGGGAGGAGGAAGGTGATATCTTCAAGACCAGGGAAGAGGCTGAAGCATTCATCAGGGATAAGGGATGGGCCGGAAGGAAAAATTAGCTGACATGCTAAAGGGGAGATGGCAATCATTCCTGTTTATTTATTTGTCGCCGGTCCGGGATGAGTGACCAGGAGCTTATAAAAGCCATCATCAGGGGTGATAACAGTGCCATGAGGGAGCTCATAGGCAAGTATCAGGACCTGGTGCTGAATACCTGCTACAAGGTCTTGCGGTCACGCGAAGATGCCGAAGACATCTCACAGGAGGTCTTTATCGAAACATACAGGTCAGCCGCAGCCCTGAGATCTGAGGATGACATTTCATACTGGCTCTACCGGGTCTCACTCAATAAGTCGATAAACCACCTCAGGAAATCACAGAATATACTTTTTCGCTCACTCCTTCAGATAGAAGCCCTGTTCGGGCATAGTGACACTGCCGGCAGCCACCGTACTCCCATGTCTGATGATCACCCCGGAGATACTCTTGAATCAGCCGAGAGACAGGAGATGCTTGCCAGGGCTGTGGCTTCGCTGCCTGCAATGCAGCAGAAAGCATTTATCCTGCATCATTATGAAGATATGCCTTATAAGGAGATCTGCCAGGTGCTTAACCTGTCACTCTCATCTGTAGAATCGTTGATTTTCAGGGCAAGGACCAGCCTGAAGAGAAAGTGCTGCCCGCCTTCAACGGATCAATTGCGTAACAAAAATCTCAAGATATGATACCTGAAAGAATCAACAGGATTTTAATGTGGCTCAATCTGGTGTTGCTGCTCATCATCACCTCTGCCGTTGTCACCTTTCTGATAATGAGATCATCATCCTCCGGACGCCAGATTACCGATCCGGTAGCCATGAACTCTATGGAGATGCTCCGGACTGAACTGGGACTGAATGCAGAACAATACCGGAAGGTGCTTGTGGAGAACGACCGTACTCTCAGGACTTACAATCTCGTGCTTGACATGATGTGCGAGACCAACGTTGCTATGATTGAAGAGCTTGCCCGGCCTGAGTCTGACCCGGCAGTTCTTGACAGCCTGGCAAAAAAAATCGGCGTGCTGAACACATCACTCAGAAGACATACGAGTGACTATTTCGTCAACCTGAAGGCTATCTGCAACGATGACCAGCAGCAGAAGCTGACCCTCATCTTCAAACAGATGATGCAGCTCGAACAGCAGTGTGAGACTTGTAATAAAATTGATTGTCCGCGGAGAGAACGAATTAACAATCTCGGAAAATAATTTTCATCATGCCGCAGGTTTAGGTCATCAAAGTTGTCTTTTTAGTATACGCATGTTATTTGATTAACAGTAAAACACAGACCCATGTCAGATTATATTTCAGAAATATCCGGGGAGATGCGAAAGGAGAGGATAACAGCTCCTGACTGCTTTGCCGACGATATCATGAAGAGGATAGCCGTCGAGAAGCGCGGAGGACTGGAAGCTATGTCAGCCACTTCCCGTATTATTCTTTTTGCGATGATATTTGTCGTTTACTCCTCACTTGGGGTCCTGGTTGGAATACAGGGCTATAAAAACCTGTCCCCGGGCAACCATTCGAAGTTCAAAGGCGCACTGGAGGAACTGATGGATACTCACCACCTTAGTCCTGACGCCATGCAGGATCAGCTATTCAGGCATTTTTACCCCGCAAACTAAATCATAACTACTTTCTATACTCAAACCATGAAAAAACAGAACTGGTACAAACTGATATATCAATTTGCGATTATCGGCATACTGACCTTTATGGGTTTCCGCCTTCTATTTGACAAAGCCTATGCCCCTGATTTCGAGGCATATTGTCCTTTTGGCGGAATACAAGCCCTCGGAAGCTACCTCACCATGGACTCATTGTCATGTTCAATGACAAGCACCCAGATAATGATGGGTGTGGTCTTGTTTATAGGCATAGTGCTTTTCTCGAGACTCTTCTGCGGATATATCTGTCCGTTAGGCACCATCAGTGAGTGGATTGGAAAGCTGGGCGACAGGCTGAAAGTGAGAATTACTCCCACTGGCTGGATCGATTACGCGCTTCGTTTCTTTAAATACGCCATTTTATTTCTGACATTTTATTATACACTGAAGTCAAGCGAGCTCTTCTGCAAGAAATTCGATCCGTATTATGCGGTAGCTTCAGGATTCGACTCTGACGTTTCTCTGCTATGGGCATTGCTGGCTATCGTCGCTCTCGTGCTGGGGTCATTCTTCATGAGGCTATTCTGGTGCCGTTACCTCTGTCCGCTCGGAGCCCTGTCTGCGATTTTTAAATTCTCATACTGGTTCCTGGGTGTGATGGCGCTATACGTCATCCTCCTTCTTGCAGGACTTGACATTCCTTATCTCTATCCCCTGATAGTGATAACAGCCGGAGGCTACATCCTTGAGATCATAAGGATGAAAAAGGTACGGCCTGATCCGGTCCATATCACACGCAACACAGACAGCTGTATTGATTGTGGTCTGTGCTCGGTAAAGTGCCCCCAGGGTATTGATGTTGCCAACATGGTCAAGGTGACCCATACAGACTGTACCCTGTGCGGTGATTGCCTCTATGCCTGCCCCGAGAAAAACACCCTTCAGATTAACAGGAAGAACATGAAATGGCTCCCGGGTCTGGTGCTCGGACTGCTTATAATACTGGGAATAGTTGCAGGCACACTCTTCGAGTTGCCAACCATTGCTCAGAAATGGGGTACCCCTGAGCAGATTGAGTCAGCAGGAGTGTTCGAAATGAGCGGACTGAAAAACATCAAGTGTTTCGGCAGCTCTACAGCCTTTGCCAACCAGATGCGAAAAGTAAACGGAATCTACGGTGTTTCAACATATGTTGCCAGCCATAGCGTACACATTCTCTATGATACAACCATGTACGATGATGTAAAGCTCCAGAATCTTTTGTTTGTGCCCGAAAAGAGAATAATCAGCAGCGTGGCCAAAGAGGTCGATTCCGTAACATACTATACCCTTACCGTCGATAAGTTCTTTGATCCGCTTGATGCAACATACCTTCAGCACCTGCTCGACCAGAAGACTGAGGCATGCGGTTACCAGAGCGACTTTGCCTGTCCGGTCATCATACGGATATATTTCCCTGCCGGGAGTGAACCGGATAAGGAGACGCTTGTGAAGGCGATTGAGTCGAAGAACCTCAGTTTTACATCCAACGGCAACGATTTCAGCGTCAAGCTGCCATATAAGGTTATTACATTTGATGAGCCTGCCGTGAAAATATCGAAGAGAGATTATGCAGAACAGATGTTCACCCCCACTGTGTCACATTTTAACGGATATTCAAAGTATACACCGGATGTGATAATGCAGTATGTACTCCGGTTGGGAGCAAACGCCTCTCTTAAGGCACGATACAGCTATCTTATTAGCCACCTTTCAAATGACAAGGGTGTTGTCGGGTTCGAGACTTCACTTGATTCGGCAGGTGCCGAGATCGGGTCTGTAATGTTTATTGATTCACTGACAACGGCTGAGCGGATATTCACCTCCGTCAACGCTGATACCTTGCTCTTCCACTATTCAGACGGACGGACAGGAAAGCTCGCCAATCCTTTCTCCTTCCCGGACCAGGGAACAATTCTGCAGCTCACAGATAACCGATAACTGATAACTGACAACTATTCCAATGTACGCAATTGAGTGTAAAAACCTGACCCACTATTACGGCAAGAAGATGGTTTATGAGAACCTGAGCTTCAATGTGGAGGAGGGCAAGATACTGGGTCTTCTGGGTAAAAACGGCACCGGGAAGTCGACTACAATAAACATCCTCAACGGTTTCCTCCAGCCATGTGCCGGGGAGTGTCTCATCTACGGAGAGAACACCCAGCTTCTTACTCCTGAGACAAAGAGAAGAATAGGATTCCTGATCGAAGGACATGTCCAGTATACCTTTATGAATATTCATCAGATCGAGAAGTTTTACTCCGGCTTCTATGAAGGATGGAACAGTGCACCCTACTGGGAGCTGATGTCAAAGCTGAAGGTAACTCCGAAGCAGAAGATATCGAGTATGTCATGCGGCCAGCGGTCACAGGTTGCCCTGGGGCTCATCCTTGCACAGAACCCTGACCTGCTGATACTCGATGACTTCTCGATGGGGCTCGATCCGGGCTATCGCAGGCTCTTCATAGACTATATGCGTGAGTATGCCAAGGCAGAACATAAAACTGTCTTTGTGACATCGCATATCATACAGGATATGGAGAGACTGATCGATGACGTGATGATAATGGATTATAATAAGATACTCGCGCAGCAGCCCATAGGTCAGTTCATGAATACCTTCAGGCAATTCAATATTTCACTTGCCGATCATAATGCAGCTGTTGACCTTGACGGCATCGCGGTGAATATTGAAAGGGTGAAAGACAAGATTGAGTTCTACACCTATTCAACTGAAGAGGATGTAAAGGGATATCTTAAAATGAAAGGTATCGGTTATAACAGTTTCGAAGAGGTAAAAATGTCACTTGAGGATGCTTTCATAGGACTGACACGCAAATATTAAAAGGGATCGCTGATATGTTTAAATCGATTATATACAAAGAGTGGATAAAGATCAGGCTCATAGTGCTGATCTCTTTAGGATTAAGCCTGCTGGCTCTGATCAATATTTTTCTGAAGGTGAGGCATGACATCCTGTTTGTCGACGCCGCCAATTACTGGTACTCATTCCTTTTCAGGGGCAGTACCTATTTCGGAATCCTGAAATACCTCCCTTTTGCCATCGGGCTTGCAGTTGCAATTGCTCAGTACATTCCTGAGACGGTCAACAAAAGGATAAAACTGACATTTCACCTGCCTGTCTCTGAGAATGGTATACTGATAAGGATGCATGCGTTCGGAGCGGCTGTTCTGGTGACTCTTTTCCTGGTTGTCATGGGCCTGTTCACTGCCGGAAGTGCAATTTTCTTTCCGTCGAATATCATAAATCCGTCACTTGTCACAATGACTCCCTGGTTCCTGGGCGGGATGGCCACTTATTTTCTTGTTGCCCTGATACTGCTCGAGCCGGTATGGATCTACCGCGGACTCTATGCAGTGGTTGCCGCAGGCTTTGTTACTCTCTTTTACACAAGTGCGTCAATAGGGGCATTCAGACCTGTGCTTCCTGCCTTGATTTTAATTACTGTATTGTTGAGTTTTGTGGTTCTGTTCTCAGGTTATAGATTTAGGAAAGGGGAAATGTAATATGATAAAGATTAGCAGATATATACTGGTTCTGACAGCTGTGCTTGTGGCTTCTATAGCTCTTCCGGCATTTTACTGGACTGTCTTTGAGAAGGTGCCCAGGTCACCGCAGATATACTATAGTTGTGTTACCGGTGATTTTATTATTGCTGATGGAAACAAGCGCACTGACCCTTCAGGTAAGGAGTTCACCCTTGACGAATACGAGAGGGCACTTCCCTTGCTGTATTTCCGTCAGCTGATGGCAGACGGCGAAATGCCTGACTCGATCCACGGAATAAAGCTGGAGGCTCCCTCAATTAGCAGGGCTTCATCATTCTACCGGTATACACCACGTAAACTGAAAACACCGGTACCGACACTCTATCCTATGCTCGAATCACAGAGCGGAAAGGTCAACCTGGCAATGCCTGATGATTACTTCCGGATAGAAAAGAGGATGGAATTTATCGTAGCCAAAACAAACAGGATCAACGAAGAAAAGAGTGCGCTGTTCACTGACGCTCTCATCGAAGAGGGTTTCGTTTTCCCCGCAAAGATAATAGCAGGCATCCCCACTACCCGTAAGTCTGTTGACGAAGGATACTTCGTGACCGACTCCGGGGGCTCATTATTCCATGTCAAAATGATAAAGGGAGAGCCATATGTCGTAAGGATCGAAACGGAGGAAAAACTGGACATAGTTTATATTGAGGCCGTTGACCTGAGAAGCAGGGAGTTCTATTGCTATGTTTTCACCAAAAATCAGGGTATCTTTGTGGTAATGGATGAGGTTTATGACCTGCAGAGACTGCCTGTAGACGGATTTAATCCGGAGATCCATACTTTCAGGATCAATGCAGATCTCTTCAATAAATGTATAACAGTCCTGGGTGAGAACTGGTACCAGGCAATAGCTGTTGATGACATGTACAAGGTCGTGGGAACCCATTACGAAGAGTGGAGCGGTCTCTATGAAAGAGCTGAGGGCAAGGCCTTTGCATCAATCTTCCCGTTTGAGATAAGGATGAAGGATGACAACTCGGCCTTTATACGGTTTTTCTTCAGGCCCTCACCGGGTTACAGGTGGATAATAGTCAACCTTGTCGCACTTATCATTGCCTTTATCATGATCAGAAGAAGGGGATGGGCCATCGGAGCCAACATCGCTGACCTGCTGATAGTAGGCATTACTGGCATTTATGGTCTTGCGGCAACACAGTTCTTTCCGAATAAGTTTACGGTAAATAAACAGCCAAACAACAAATAACGGTACCTTGAAAAAGCTACTATCAATATTCATTATGCTTCTTGCCGGGCTTACCCTCACTGCCCAGACGAAGCATTCCATGCAGGGTAAGGTAATCTGCAAGACTACCGACGAGCCGGTAATGATGGCGACGGTGGTAATCAAGGAGCTGAATATCTGGGCAACGACAAATGAGGCAGGTGATTTTGAACTGAAAAATGTCCCGGCCGGCACCTATACCATCGTTGTTTCATGCCTGGGCTTTATTCAGCGTGAAGAGACCATCTCATTCCCCCTTAAGTCAGCTAAGACCAATATCCTGATTGACGAGGCGACCCTTGCCATCGATGATGTGGTTGTCACCGCCAAGGAGGGAAGGAGGCTTGCTTCAGGCTCGATGATTGAGCAGGCCGCCATCCAGCATGTCCAGCCCACTGACCTGTCAGATGTGATGCAGCTTCTGCCCGGACAGATAACGCAAAATCCTGATCTCTCAAGGCCTAAGCAGTTAACCATCAGAGAGATCATTACCGAAGACGGTTACGGAGCCGACAACATGGCAAGCCTGGGCACACTGTTGATTGTCGACGGTGCTCCCGTCTCCAATGATGCCAATATGCAGTTCCTGAAAACGACCAGTGCTTCGACAGGGGTAACGGCCAGTTTTTCTACTACAGCTTCCGGTGGTACTGACGTCAGGCAGATACCGGTTGATAATATTGAGACCATCGAAGTAGTAAGGGGTATAGCCGGGGTCGAGAACGGAGATATGCTGAGCGGGGCTGTAAAGGTCACCCTGAAAAAGGGTCAGACACCATTCACCGCAAAGATCAAGATTGACCCGGCCATAAAACAGTTTTATACCGGGAAGGGATTCAACCTGGGCGAAAAGGCCGGAATCATCAACCTCGATTTTGACTTTACACAGTCTTTTGATGATATCAGGGTAAGATACAAGACATTCAACAGGCTGAATGCAGGGGTGATCTGGAACAATACTTTTTTCAAGACAGGAAGACCGCTGACGCTGAGCCTGTCAACCAGGGCATCGCAGACAATCGATATCAGCAAGAATGATCCTGACATGCTCGAAATTGAAGAGTATGAAGCCAATGAGAAGGGTCTTGCAATGAACCTGAACGGTAAATGGGCACTTAATTCACTGCTGCTGACCAATCTCAATTTCATGGTGTCAGGTAATATTCAGCACCAGGTAGGGCACCAGCTTGAACTTGAGGAAATACCATCAGGAGCTCAGCCCCAGCCTGTTGCACTTGAACCTGGCGAAAATGAGGTACCCATTCTCCCTTCATCTTATCTGAGCGATCTTACAATAGACGGGAAGCCGTATTATTTTGACAGCAAACTTTC
>JALOMM010000151.1 GCA_025455535.1 Bacteroidales bacterium
CCTTCCCTACTTTATGTTTCATGATGCCATTTAAATTTCTGAGAATGCAAAAATAGCGAAATTTTTGCTTTCAGGGATGCATATGAAGGAGAGATGTGACGCTTGTCAGAACTTGTAGAAGAAACCTGAGAACAGCCCGAAGGAATAAGGTTTGTAAAGAGACCCTGACAGGTCGTTGAAGGGTGTGACATAGTACCTGAAGACGGGCTCGACATTGAATGTAACCCTTCCTGAAATATTGTATTCCATGCCAAGACCTATCTGGCTGCTGAGGCTATGCATGTTCACCCCCTGGGTATGCCCTATAGGGATCATATCGGATCCTGACTTTGTGTAGGCAAAGTTGTCAACAAGCAGGCCGTATGACATTCCGCCGGAAAAGTTGAGATCAATACTGCGGTCAATAACCTTATACCTTATAAGCAGAGGCAGTTCGAGGTAACGGAACACCTGATGAATATCACTGCCCACCTGTGTCAGGGGATATTTTGACGGGTCGGCAATGTTTCCCGGGAGCATTGATTCGACCCTGTTTTTACTGTCAGCCAGGTACAGGTCGGGATTGCCTGTCATTATGATACCTGATGAAGTTTCCACTTTATACAGGTAATCACTCTTAACAGCATAGAAGTCAGACAGCCCTGCAAAGACATCAATGCCGTTCACCACCTGTCCCATTGATGACAGGCCAATACCTGACTGGATAGTGATGCGCTGTGAGATCCTGTAACCGAAGGCAAGCCCGGTTGTGTAAGCAGGCCTGATCTTCTCGCCGCTCATCAGCTCGGATATGTGAGCATCATTGCCAGATGATGCGAAGCCCACCGAGGGGGACATGGATGCTCCCACCATGAAGCGCTGTTCGCCTGCTGCCGGCTTCTCCAGGGGGAGCAACTCTGCAGGACTTTCCTTTACCAGCGTCAGACCCTGGGCTATGACTGTTATATTGTCATCTGCAGCGGGGTCAGCTGATCCATTTCCTTCCCACTGTTCGCGGCCCATGGTCGTGGATACCAGTGAAGGCGTTGAGCTCTCTCCGCTTCCGGCAATGGCTGTCTCATATTCGGGTGTAACAATGGCAGCGATGCTTTCAGTTTCTTTTGCTTCCCGTTCTGTCCTGCGCACGACAGGTGATGCTGCATTCACCATCCCTGTCACCGGCTGCTGATCATTGCCGGCGAGGGTTACCTCAGAGAGGACTGTGTCAGCGGAATTACTGCGGGTGAACCATGATGCCAGAAGAGTGAAGGTGACAAGAGCTGCTATGCCTGCTGCAATACCCATGAAGACCCTGTTTCGGGTTCCTCTGACAGGCATTGGCGGGATATTGTCCCACACATCTGCAGGGGGAAGAACCTCAAGGTTCTTCAGCCCGTTACGGAATACAACATCAATATTTGGTTCCCTTTCAAACATTTATCATCCTCCTGGTAACACCAGTAAGTATCATCACTTTTTTCTGAAGTATGTCTCTTGCCCTTGAGAGGTTAGATTTGCTTGTGCCCTCAGAGATATTCATCAATGTCCCAATCTCCTTATGGGAATAACCTTCAATGGCGTAGAGGTTAAAGACCATTCTGTATTTCGGGGGGAGCTCCATGATCATATTGAGCAGGTCAACTGCTTCCAGTCCTGCAAAATCATCCGTGTCGGGCTCTGCCTCCGGCTCAGCCACCCTGTCTATATCTTCAACCCTCGTGAGGTAATACTTGCTACGGTATTTCTCGAGTGCGGTGTTGACGATGATCCTTCTCATCCATCCTTCAAAAGAACCTTCATGGCTGTATCGTCCCAGGTTTTCAAAGATCTTGATAAAACCCTCCTGCAGGACGTCCCTCGCCTCCTCCGTGTTACCCGAGTACTGAAGGCACACGGCATAGAGTTTCGGTGCATACCTGCGGTAGAGCAGCTCCTGGTCACGTCTGCTGCCTGACAGACAGCCGTCGATTATATCCTTTACCTTATGCAAACCCGGTCATTAAGACGAGTTATAAAGGTAAAAAATAATTTCTGACCCTGTCAATTATAGTGATGACAAAATGAGGTGAAAGGTTGCGTTAATCAGAAAATAAGATTTTCTCTCAGCCGTGGATAGCTTCGCCGAGAGCAGCGGCGGCAGCCTCCATCACACCTTCTGACATCGTAGGGTGGGGATGGATGCTTCGCACAATGTCATGGGCCGTTGCACCCAGCTTGCGTGCTATGACGATGGAAGAGATCATCTCCGTGACATTCATCCCGGTCATATGGCCTCCCACGAGCCTGTCGTCAGCGGCATTGAAGACCAGCTTGACAAATCCCTCCCGCGCGCCGGCAGCGGAGGCTTTACCGGAGGCCATGAACATGAACTTGCCGGTCTTCGTCTCCATCCCGGCAGCTCTGGCTGCTTCCTCCGTCAGCCCGCATGAAGCCACCTCAGGTGTGGTATATGTGCAGGCCGGTATGTTGAGATAGTCTACAGGCTCCGGATCAAGCCCTGCAATCTTCTCAACGCACACAATGGCTTCAGCTGATGCCACATGAGCCAGTGCCGGCCCGGGGACGACATCGCCTATTGCATAGATGCCGCTGACTGAGGTGCGGTAAAACTCATCAACCGTTATCTTTCCACGGTCGGTGGCTACGCCCGACTCTTCAAGCCCGATCCCTTCGATATTGGGTGTGATACCTACTGCTGACATGACAATTTCAGCCGTGATCATCTCTTCGCCCTTCGGTGTCTTCACTGTGACACGGCAGGGTGAGACTGAGGTGTCAACGCTCTCAACCGATGAGCCGGTCATGATCTTCATCTTCATCTTCCTGAAGGACCGCTCAACGGTGCGTGACACCTCCTCATCTTCCAGCGGGAGTATCCTTGGCATGAACTCCACCAGTGTCACCTCAGTGCCCATGCTTCGGTAGAAGCTGGCAAATTCGCTGCCAATGGCACCGGAGCCCACCACCACCATCGATGACGGCAGTGACGGAAGGCTCATTGCTTCGCGGTATCCGATAATCTTACTGCCATCCTGCCTGAGAGCAGGGAGCTCCCTTGATCTTGCCCCGGTGGCAATGATCACATGCTTCGCACTGTATGACTGCAGTGTACCGTCAGGAGCTGTTACCTCAACCGTCCCGCCTCCCCTGATGCGGCCAAAGCCTGTGATGATCTGAATGTTGTTCTTTTTGAAAAGATATTGTATCCCTTTGCTCATCGCATCTGCCACCCCCCTGCTGCGTGCGATGACCGAACCGAAGTCGGGTGAAGGGATATCTCCGGTGATGATGCCATAGTCGGCAGCATGTTTGCAGTACTCAAGTACCTGGGCACTCTTGAGCAATGCTTTTGTGGGTATGCACCCCCAGTTAAGGCATATGCCACCCGGCTCTGCCTTCTCAACAACGCCTACACTCATGCCCAGCTGTGAAGCCCTGATGGCTGCCACGTATCCACCGGGACCGCTGCCGATGATAATAATATCGTAATTATGCATGCTTATGCTTTTTTGTTTATTCCGGTATTGTTATTTGCCATTATGCCCCTTATACCTCTGGCTATGACCCAGAATATGACCAGTACCGTTACTATTACGGCACCGGTAGGCAGGTTTGTGAACCATGAAACGGCAAAGCCCGCACTTATCCCGATGAAGCTGACAATCGATGAAAGAACAATAATGCGGAGGTATTTCCTGGTGAAGAGCATGATGATATTGGCAGGTATTGTAAGCAGTGAAATGATCAGGATAACACCTGCCATCCTTATATTCAGCACTATTGCCAGTCCGGTCAGAGCAACGGAAATATATTTGAACAGGTCAACATGACGGGTGAATGTCCGGGCATAGTTCTCATCGAAGGAGATGTACAGCAGGGTCCTGTAAAAGACTGCCGTATAGATTATCAGCACCAGTGAGACGATGCCGAGGGCGATAAGGTCACCCCTGGTTACAGTGAGGATGCTGCCAAAGAGGTAACTCATCAGGTTTGGCGCATAACCGGGTGTCATGTAAATAAAGATGATGCCAATCGCCATTCCCAGAGCCCACAGAATGCCTATTGCGCTATCCTCGCGCATCTTACCCCTGGAAGTCATATATTCCATCCCCACTGCTGACCCCAGTCCGAATACAGCAGCTCCGATGACCGGGTTAATTGCAAGGTAATGTCCGAGTCCCAGCCCTCCGAAGGAGGCATGTGTTATTCCTCCGCTGAGGAAGACCAGCCTGCGTGAGACAATATATGTTCCGGCAATGCCGGCCGTAATGCTGGCGAAGAGTGCTCCGGCAAGTGACTTGGTCACAAATGAATAGGCGAAGATACTGTCCATCACTCGTGTTTATGAAGTACAACATGCGGCACATCGCCGTGTGTCACAAGCTGTATCGGGCATCCGTACAGCCTGAGATCCTCATCGGTGATCTTGCTGTGGGGGTGGTAGAAGAGCCCTCCGTTGACACAGGCAAATGACTTTACCCATGCAGAAATGGTACCCACATCGTGTGAGACCATCATTATTGCCATCCGGCTGTTCAGCACCCTCAGCTTATCATAGAAGTCAGCTTCAAACGATGAGTCGACAAAGGTGGCAGGTTCATCGAGCAGCAGGAGGCGGGGTGAACCGGTAATGGCCCGCGCAAGGTACACCCGCTGCAGTTGTCCCCCCGACAGCTCATTGAGTGCCTGCCGTGCCAGGGGTGCGAGTCCCAGTTCACTCATCACCTCCGCAGCGCGTATCTTTTCCCTGCGTCCCATGCGTCCTGCGGCTCCCTTGTTCAGCATCAGCCCGGACAGTACCACATCCTCCACAGTAACCGGGAACAGAGTATCTCCCTGTGCCACCTGCGGCAGGTATCCTATCTGGTTCAGCGTGAGGCTTCCCGGAGTATAGTCTATTCTACCCGTAAGAGGTTTGAGCAGGCCAAG
>JALOMM010000152.1 GCA_025455535.1 Bacteroidales bacterium
ATGGGATTTGGGCATTAAGATATGAAAAAAGTATCAACCTGTCGTCTTCGGTCCTCAGTCTCCAGTCTAAGGTCTTCCGTCTTGCCCCTTGCTCCTTGCTCCTTGCTACAGCGCCTCGGCCACAACAAAGGTAGATCCGCCGATGAATATCATATCATCAGCATCTGCCGCCTGCCTGGCAGAATCAAGAGCCCGGGCCACCGATGTGTGGCTGGTGCCGTGAAGACCATATTTCTCAGCCTCAGCCTTCAGTAACTTCTCATCCATCGCACGGGGAATGGAGGCCCTGGTAAAATAGTAATATGCCTCTTTCGGGAAAAGCGGCAGGATGGACGACAGATCCTTGTCATTGACAAAGCCTATCACCATGTGAAGCCTTGCCCTGGAGACAGACTTTATCTGCCTGATGACATATTCAAGTCCCTCACGGTTATGGCCTGTGTCACATACCGTCAGCGGCGAGTGACCCAGTATCTGCCAACGGCCCATCAGTCCGGTGTTTCTGACCACATCTGCCACACCCCTCTCAAAATGAGCCTCAGCAAGTCCGAACCCCGGGGCCAGCTTCGCGACAGCCGAAGCAGCTGTCTGAATGTTTTTCTGCTGCGCCAGTCCGCCCAGCGGGGTGACACCCCTTCTTCCCGCATGACTGTGAAGGTCGTATAGCATATACTGCCTGAGACCAGTCACATTATCAATTTTTCCCAGGTTGCACCTGTATTCTCTGTCAGCGAACGATATCGGAACATTCATCTTCTCAGCCCGCGATATGAAGACATCCCTTGTTTCGCTATGTGTCTCTCCTACCACGACGGGCACCCCTTCCTTTATTATGCCAGCCTTCTCTGCGGCCACTTCTGCCAGCGTGTCACCTAAAAATTCCATGTGGTCATGGCCGATGTTGGTAATGACTGACAGCACAGGGGTGATTATATTTGTGGAGTCGAGCCTTCCGCCCATGCCCACCTCGATAACAGCCACCTCAACTGCCATCCGGGCGAAGTAGTCAAACGCCATGGCAACAGTCAGCTCAAAGAATGACGGTTGCACAGAGGCGATGACTGACTCATGCCGCCCGATAAAGTCTATCACCTCCTCTTCGGGTATCATTGTGCCGTTGACCTTCATCCTCTCCCTGAAATCCTTCAGGTGAGGTGAGGTATAGAGTCCGGTTTTATATCCTGCGTCCTGAAAGACAGAGGCAATCATATGGGATACAGACCCTTTTCCGTTTGTTCCGGCTACATGCACCGACCGGAATGAGCGATGGGGATTGCCAAAATAAGCATCAAGGGCGAGGGTGTTGTCAAGGTTCGCCTTGTAGGCAGCCTTGCCTACCCTGTGCCATGCCGGCAGCCTGCTGTAAAGCCAGTTCACGGCCTCCTGATATGTCATGTTGATAACCTCTCTGGTGTTGTTCGCAAATTTACAATAAATGCCTGTTCAGAGGGAGGGGTCAGGTTATCTTTGTCAACTGACGGAAGATGCGCCGGATCTGCAGTCAATAAAAAGAATTCAATTATGGCGAAAAAGAACAAGCAAAAGAAGATTTTCATTCTGGACACCAACGTGTTGCTTCATGACTACACGTGCATTTACAATTTTGAGGAGAACGATGTTATAATTCCTATTGTGGTGCTTGAAGAGCTTGACAAGTTCAAGCGTGGCAATGACCTGATCAACTTTCATGCCCGCGAGTTCACCCGCGAGCTTGACAAGATCTCAGGAGATCTGCTTCTCACCGGCAGCATACCGTTGGGAGAAAAACTTGGCAACCTGCATATAGAGACAGGCAAACAGTTTTCAGAGCGCGTTTCGGAATCATTTCCGGAAAAGACACCTGACCACCGCATCCTGGCGATAGCAGATTACGTTACAAACGAGCATAAAGACAAAGCCGTTGTACTGATCACCAAGGACATCAACCTGAGGATGAAGGCCAAGTCTCTTGGTGTCAGGGCAGAAGACTATGAGAATGACAAGGTGGCCAATCTTGATGATCTATACAAGGGGATCAAGACCATTGAGAATGTCGACCATAACCTTATCAACAGGCTGTATGAGCAGACTGACGGTGTGCCGGCTGCTGAGATGAAGCTGAAGGATCTGGAGCCTGGGCACCATTTCTTCATTCTGCGCAACAGCGGGTCAAGCGCCCTGGCTCACTATAACCCGGTCTCAAAGATGCTTGTCAGGGTTCTCAAGCAGACAACGTACGGCATCGACCCGCGCAATGCCGAGCAGACCTTTGCCCTTGACGCTCTCACCAATCCTGACGTTCAGCTTGTCTCTCTCACCGGAAAGGCAGGTACGGGCAAGACCCTTCTTGCCCTGGCAGCAGCTCTTCATCAGCACAAGCGTTACAAGCAGATTTTCCTGGCGCGACCCATCGTGCCGCTGGCAAACCGTGATCTCGGTTACCTTCCTGGCGACGTCAAGGAGAAGATGGACCCCTATATGCAGCCCCTGTTTGACAACCTGACGGTCATCAAACACCGCTTCTCGGCACAGAGTCCGGAGTTTATACGCATCAACGACATGGTGAAGGATGAAAAGCTGGTCATCACACCGCTGGCTTACATAAGAGGCCGCAGTCTTTCCAACATCTATTTCATCGTTGACGAGGCACAGAACCTTACCCCTCATGAAGTAAAGACTATCATCACCAGGGCAGGAGAGGGGACAAAGATGATCTTCACAGGTGACATTGAACAGATAGACTCACCTTACCTCGACTCGGGATCAAACGGACTGAGTTACCTCTCTGACAAGATGAAGGGTCAGGATATCTTCGCCCATGTGCACCTTGTCAAGGGTGAGAGAAGCTTCCTTGCCGAGCTTGCCAGCAGACTGCTTTAGACCGGCTTTTTTACTATTTTTGCAGCCGGAACTGTAACCGATTCAATTTGAAGAAGAGAGTAGCGTTTCATACACTGGGATGCAAGCTTAACTTTGCCGAAACGTCGACGATAGCCAGGTCGTTCCCTGAAGAGCTCTTTGAGAGGGTCTCTCCTGACAGTCATGCAGATATTTTTGTCATAAATACATGCAGCGTCACTGATGCTGCAGACCGCAAGTGCAGACAGACAGTAAGAAAGATCATCCACCACAATCCCGGAGCCTTTGTCGCTGTTGTGGGATGCTATGCACAGCTTCGACCTGAGGAGGCAGCCTCGATAGAGGGTGTTGACCTCGTGCTGGGTACCAGTGAGAAGTTTGATATCGCTTCATATGCCGAGAACCTTGACAAACGAGTCTCACCTGAGATACACTCATGCGAAACCATTGATAACGAGGGATTTACATCATCATGGTCAGCCGGTGACCGCACACGGTCGTTCCTTAAGGTACAGGACGGATGCGACTATCACTGCTCTTACTGCACGATTCCCAGGGCAAGAGGCAGGAGCCGCAATCCGCAAATAAGTGAAATTACCGAAGAGGCAAGGATGATAGTTGATTCGGGTGTAAAGGAGATAGTACTTACAGGTGTCAACGTCGGCGACTTCGGGAAGAGCACCGGGGATAACCTTGAGGATCTGCTGAAGGCACTTGTTAAAACAGAAGGGCTTGCCAGGCTAAGGCTGTCATCAATTGAGCCAAACCTGCTTACAGACGGCATCATTGAACTCATATCCGGGGAGCCGGTGCTGATGCCTCACATACATATGCCTCTGCAGAGCGGAAATGACAGGATACTGGGTCTCATGCGGCGACGATACAGCCGCAGCCTGTTCAGCGAACGGGTGGCCAGGATCAGGGAGCTCATGCCTCATGCCGGGATAGGTGCCGATGTGATAGTTGGATTCCCGGGCGAGACAGACGAAGATTATGAGGATACATACCGTTTCCTTGATAGCCTCCCCCTCTCCTATCTTCATGTCTTCTCCTTCTCTCCACGGCCGGGGACCCCGGCAGCAGAGATGCCCGGACAGGTGAATGCATCTGTCAGGGAGCGCCGGAGCAGGAGGCTGATAAAACTCTCCGAGAGCCGGCGCATACTCTTCATGCGATCTGCCTCAGGCACTCTTCATGATGTGCTCTTCGAGAAGAGTGGCGACAACGGATTGCTGTCGGGCTTTACAGACAGCTACATCAGGACCGTGGTGCCATACAGAAAAGAGTTACCTGGCACTGTCAGAAAGGTCAGGCTTACAACCCTGCGCGACGATTCGGCAATGAACGGCGAGCTGATTGAAACACCATGAATATGAAAAAAGCGGGATTTTACATCTTCTATACGATAAATTACCTGATAACTCTCCTTCCACTGAGAGTCCTGTATATCTTCTCCGATTTCTTCTATCTGCTCATTTATTACGTATTCAAGTACCGGCGCAGGGTGGTGGCAAAAAATCTCAGAAACTCATTTCCTGAAATGAGTGAGGCTGAGCTGAAGAGAATTGAGCGACGCTTCTACAAACACCTGGCCGACATGTTCGTTGAGACTCTCAAAGTCACCCACCTCAGCCCGGAAGAGATAACAAAACGATTCCGGTACCGGGACATGTCACTCCTTCAGAGCCTTTATGAACGGAAAAAGGATGTCGTTGCCATCTGCAGCCACTACAATAACTGGGAGTGGCTTTCATCCATGCCCCTCTATTCGCCCTTCACGGCAATGACTATATACATGCCGCTCAGGAACAGGTCGTTCGATGGATTCATGCTAAACCTGAGACAGCGATACGGTGTCATTGCCTCACCTATGCAACAGATACTAAGGGATCTTGTAAGGCTGAGAAAGGAGAATGTAAGGACAATTACTGCCTTTATTGCTGACCAGACGCCTCGCCCGGATGAGCATACCTTCTGGGGCACCTTCCTGAACCAGGAGACCCCCTTCTACAAAGGACCTGAAAAGGTTGCAGCAAAGCTGGACATGCCGGTCGTTTTCA
>JALOMM010000009.1 GCA_025455535.1 Bacteroidales bacterium
ACATCAATGGCCTGAATGAGAGCACCTCCTCGTCGTTTGGATATTTATCTTCAAGTATAACCAGGTTCTCCTCAAGAGAGGCCTCGTTCTCCCTGACATAGACACTGTCCTGCAACAGTTTGTTGGTTATGGCGATCTTTCTCTCCCGTTCCACCAGGTCACTCTCGAATACATTTCTCAGAAACCCGGGCATACCTGTATATTCCTTATTATAAACAAGATTAAGCAGGTACAACAGTTGATTCTCGATATTTTCCGGGTCAGATTCTATCAGCTGTTTATAAATGCTGTCGCTCTTTTCCTTCATGCCGTCTTCAAGGTATATATCAGCCAGAAGTGCCTTGTATCTGATCTCCGAAGGGTTGCTTTGAATAAGTCTTTCTGTTCTCTTCGCAGCAGCATCAAGCTCTCCGCGGTTAATCAATCCTGAAATCATAACCAGAAACATATCTTCTGTGAGGGCCCCCTCTCTGTCGAGCTCCCGGAAGAGCGAGTCGGCCTTTTCGGCATCTCCCTTCTCAGAGTACATTCCTGCGAGCAAAGACTTGACTTCAATGGCATTGTTGTCTGCCTTAAGTGCGCGTTCAAAATAAAAAATCGCCTCCTCCGTCCGCTTCAGCTCCATTAAAAGATATCCGGCGCCAACCTGGTACCAGTAGTTTCCCGGTTCGGCATCGGCGGCAAGCTTTGCATTTGTCAGGGCCTTGCTGCTGTTTCCCGTGGCATTGTATATCTGGGCCAGCTCGCCATACGGAACGGCACGACGGCTGTCAATCTCTATGCATTTTTCAAAAAAGGCAATGGCCTGGTTAAGGTCTCCCAGATATTTTATTCTTATGCCTTCTGCCAGGAGGTATTCATACCTGGTGCTTTCCCTTGCTGCCCTGCCCGTTTCAGATGCACTTCTCAGAGTTCGTTGTGAATACCCGCAAACTCCTATCAGATAAAGAACTGCCAGAATATAGTACCTCATTGTCTTCCCGAATGACCGAAGCCGCCACCGCCTCTTTCTGTTAAATTAATTTCTTCTGTTTCAATCAGTTCTGCCGTTTCGTGCCTGGCAATGACCATCTGGGCAATCCTGTCCCCGTTATTTACGGTAAAATCGCTGTCTGACAGGTTTATCAGAATAATGCCTATCTCTCCCCTGTAATCTGCATCAATTGTTCCGGGGGAATTAAGGACTGTTATTCCGTGCTTGACAGCAAGGCCGCTTCTGGGCCTCACCTGGGCCTCGCAGCCCTCCGGCAGCTCTATGTAGAGCCCTGTTCCGATCAGCTTCCTCTCCAGGGGTCTGATTACAACAGGTGCATCAGTCATCGCCCTGAGATCCATACCCGCAGAGTGGGCAGTCTCATATGCCGGCAACCTGTTCTGTGATTTATTTACTATCCGTATTTTCATGTCTGATCTTAAACAATAACGTAAAGAATCTATCTTTCTTCTGAACAGCTGCAAAGAAAACAAACAGCAGTCCGGTATCAAGGGCGATATTCAAAATCCTGTTGTCTCCTTCCAGCACTCTTGCAACGATGTATAACGTCACCGCCAGGGCAATGTATGACACTATCCTTTTAATCTCATAATCGATGGGGTAGAGCTTTTGACCGACCAGGTAAGAAACGGCAACCATAGTCATATAGCAGGCTACATGCGCCCATGCTGCTGCAATATATCCGAAGCGGGGCACAAAGATCACATTAACGGCAACAGTCACAGATGCACCGAGGAGGGTGATCCACGCGCCGTAAATGGTTTTGTCGTCAACCTTGTACCAGATGCTCTGATTTATGAAAATGCCCAGAAGGAGGTACCCCATGCTTATCACGGGCACCACGACAAGAGATTCGCGGAACACTGGTCCGATGATTACCTGAAGGGCTTCAATGTAAAGGTTTATTACAAGGAAGAGTATCAGTGCGGTAATGACGAAATATTTCATTGTAACGGCATACGTCTCCTTTGCGTCATGTCGTCCGGCCTTTTCAAAGAAGAAGGGCTCTGCAGCAAATCTGTACATCTGTATAAACAGTGACATCAGGACGCCCACCTTGTATCCCGCACCGTAAAGTCCGACCGTTTCAAGTCCCTCTGCACCCCCTATAAGTCTCCTTAGGAGTATCTTGTCAAGTACCTCATTCATTGATCCCGCTATGCCCCCCACAAGAAGGGGCCAGCTGTATGAAAGCATACGGCCAAGCAGTCTGCCGTCGAAGGAAGGTCTGATTCTTAAAAAAAAGGGTACCAGCAGCAGTAATGTGACAACGGATCCTATGAGGTTAGCCACGAACACATAGCCCACATCGAAGCCCGGTTTATAAAATCTTAATATCCATTCGTTTCCGCCGGCAGCAATTTTCGGTGCTGTCTGCAGGAAGAAGAACACCGAGCCTATGGTAACCGCAACATTTATGATCTTCATGATGCTGAAGATGGCCGCCCTGTTGTTTGCCCTGAGCCATGCAAAGGGTATTGCGGAAAAGGCATCGATGGCGACAATCCATGCGAACATCTTAATATACTCCGGATGATTGCCATAGCCCAGGAACGCAGACACCGGAGTGATGAAAAGGGAAACGGTAAGCAGAAAGAAGGCTGAGGTAGCAAAGAGGCTGACCAGGGCTGTGCCGTATACTGTTTCTGCCGGAGCCTTTTTGCCCGCAAACCTGAAGTAAGTGGTCTCCATGCCATATGTAAGGATGACAAGGGCAAGAACCATCCAGGCATAAAGCTCTGTCACGATCCCGTACTGTTCGCGGCTGAAAATATATGTATAAAAGGGTGTGAGCAGCGCGTAGTTCAGGAATCTTGGAACAACCGTCCCGAAACCATAAACAACGGTCTGCCCGGCAAGCTTTCGTATATCGTTCATGCTTTACTCTTACTGCAAATATATATCTTTGTCTCTCTTAAATAAGAAGAAAATGAGCACTTCATTGCGTTTGTTACTATCTGTTGCCGCAGCAGTGATGATCATCGGCTGTAAGGGCAGCGACAAGGGTGGCGTCCGTGCCGAGATCAAAACAACAGAGGGAGACATTATCATAATGCTCTCAGACCTCACTCCGATACACAGGGACAATTTCATAAAGCTCGCAGAGAGCGGATTTTATGACGGGGTATCATTTCACCGTGTAATAAAGGACTTCATGATACAGACCGGCGACGGATCAACGAAGGCCGATACTACTGCCAACCCGGCAGATTATACCATTCCTGCGGAGATCAATGATTCGCTGTTTCACCGAAGGGGTGTTGTCGCGGCTGCCCGCATGGGAGATGATGTGAACCCGGAGAGGCAGTCATCCGGCACCCAGTTTTATATTGTGCAGGGAAAGGTGTATAATGATGAAGAGCTTGCCAAGACAGAGCAGCGCATCGAGAATAATCGCAGGCAGTATCTTTACAACCAGGCTCTTAAAGAACTCCGCGCAGCCGCAGAAAATGATTCCGTGCCAATGACGGAAGATGAGATACAGCAGAATGCCATCGTCAGGGTTTATGATGAGACGGAGGCATCAGGCCCCTATGTTACGCCGGCTAACCGAAAGGCAGTATATACAACCGTTGGCGGAACCCCCTTCCTTGACGGAGCATATACCGTATTCGGCGAGGTGCTCGAAGGAATGGATATCGTAGATGCGATAGCCAATACTGCAACGGACCTGAGGGACAAGCCCGTAAAGGACATCAGGATACTCAAGGTAAGAATAATCAGATAATTCAGCCCGCCATTGATGAAAGAGAGGATTGAAGAACTAAGGAGGGAGGCAGAGTCATATCCGATAACTGACCAGGAAAGCCTGGAGCAGTACAGGATAATCTATCTGAGCAAAAAGGGATTTATTCACTCTCTTTTTGACGGATTCAGGGATGTCCCTGCGGAGGCCAAGAAGGAGACCGGCCTCCTGCTGAACAACCTGAAGCAGTTTGCCACTGACAGATACAATGCGTCAAAGGAGTCTCTCTCTTCTGCTGAAACGGCCTCGTCCGGTGCAGACCTAAGCATGCCGTCCGTTCCGTACGGCGAAGGGTCTCGGCATCCTATTTCAATTGTCCGCAAGGAGATCATCGATATCTTCAGCCGGATAGGTTTCACGGTTTCAGAAGGTCCCGAGATAGAGGATGACAATCATGTCTTTTCAATGCTCAACTTTCCCAAAGACCATCCTGCACGGGATATGCAGGATACCTTCTATATCAAGAAGATATCAGGAGAAGAATCTGATCCTCACGATGTCCTTCTGCGTACGCACACCTCATCTGTTCAGGTCAGGGTCATGGAATCACAAAAGCCCCCCATAAGGACGATTTCTCCCGGGCGTGTCTTCAGGAACGAGGCGGTCTCAGCCAGGGCTCATTGCATATTTCATCAGATAGAGGGGTTGTATATTGCCGAAAATGTATCCTTCGCCGACCTCCGGCAGGTACTTCTTTACTTTGCCCGGGAGTTTTTCGGGAAAGATGTCAGCATCAGGCTCAGACCCTCATTCTTCCCGTTCACGGAGCCGTCGGCAGAGATGGATGTCAGCTGCAACCTGTGCGGAGGAAAGGGGTGCAACGTGTGCAAGGGTACCGGCTGGCTCGAGCTGCTGGGATGCGGGATGGTTGATCCGAACGTACTGGAGGCTTGCGGCATTGACCCGGTCAGATATACAGGATATGCTTTCGGGATGGGTATAGAGCGCGCGGCAATGCTGAAATACAGGGTGAATGACCTCAGGCTCTATTTTGAAAATGATATACGCTTTCTCAGCCAGTTCAGAACCGAGATTGTCTGACCTTACAGGGTGAACATTAGCAGCCTGCCATTGTTGCAATTAAGAGCTGACTAATCTCTTTTTTTAAGTTATTTGATAGTAATTCAAACTCTATTTTTAATCTTTGTTACCGTAACAGACAGAGCAATGAAACAGCACGATCTTCCGATGCCTTTTTGTGACAAGTGCGCCTTTGAGACCTCCTCTATTTTCAAATACCTGACACGGGATGAGACTGACAGGCTGAATTTTGAGAAGGACTTCAGGCAGTACAAGAGGGGGGAGGTCCTGTATCATGAAGGGAACCGGATAAGCGGATTCTATTGCCTCAATTCGGGTATAATAAAGGTCTTCAAGACCGGTGTCGACGGCAAGGAACAGATCATACGGTTTGCCCGCAAGGGAGAGATAATTGCCTACAGGTCTGTGCTTAGCAATGAGCCGGCCTGCACCTCTGCCAAGGTCATTGAAGACTGCCAGGTATGTTTTATTCCGTCGGAGCTTCTGATACAATTCGTAAAAACAAATCCGGCGTTTGCGTTTGAGGTCGTCAAGCTAACGTGCCATGAGCTGGCCGAGGCCAATGCATATATTACCGACATCGCACAGAAGACTGTCAGGGAACGGGTTGCGGAGGTGCTGCTGCAGCTTGTCAAGGACTTCGGACTTGATGATCAGAAGTATCTGCGTATCACCCTGACAAGAGAAGAGCTTGCAAATATAGTCGGCACGGCAACAGAATCAGTGATACGCCTTCTCTCGGAATTCAAGAGCGACAGGCTCATTGAGCTTACCGGCCGCAAGATAAAGATACTTGATATGAGGGGGCTTGAGAAGATCAGCAACTGATCTTCAGCCTATTCACCGAAAAGAGTACCGTCATTGCCTCTCAGTATGCCGAGATGCCGGTATGCTGTCTCTGTTGCCTCCCGGCCTCTTGGTGTACGCTTGATGTAACCTTCCTTGATCAGAAAGGGCTCATAGACCTCCTCTATGGTTCCGCTCTCCTCGCCAATGGCGGTGGATATGTTGTTGAGGCCCACGGGACCTCCTCTGAATTTTTCGATAATTGTCCTGAGGATCCTGTTGTCCATTTCATCAAGGCCATGCTTGTCAATGTTCAGGGCCTCGAGGCTGTACCGGGTTATGTCCAGGTCAATTGAACCGCTTCCCTTGACCTGGGCAAAATCACGCACTCTGCGCAGCAGTGCGTTGGCTATCCTAGGTGTGCCCCTGCTCCTGGAGGCAATCTCTTTTGCCGATACATCATTGATTTCAATATTCAGAATCGAGGCTGACCTCTTCACTATCCCCTTGAGTATTTGTGAATCATAATATTCAAGGTGAAACTTTATTCCGAAACGAGCCCTCAGTGGACTTGTCAGCAATCCTGACCTCGTAGTTGCACCTATCAGGGTAAATGGGTTCAGCTTCAGCTGAACCGAACGGGCTCCCGGGCCCTTATCTATCATAATATCAATCTGATAGTCTTCCATTGCAGAATAGAGGTACTCTTCCACGACGGGGCTCAGGCGGTGAATCTCATCAATGAACAGGACATCGCCCTCGTCAAGGCTTGTCAGCAGTCCGGCCAGATCGCCCGGCTTATCGAGCACGGGGCCGGAGGTGACCTTCAGCTTAACCTTAAGCTCGTTTGAAATAATAGTGGCGAGGGTTGTCTTTCCAAGACCCGGGGGGCCGTGAAGGAGGACATGATCAAGGGCCTCTCCTCTCTGCATTGCGGCTGTGACAAACACGCTCAGGTTGTCAGTGATGCGCTGCTGGCCCTTGAAATCAGTGAAAGAGAGCGGCCGCAGCTGTCGCTCGACCTCTGCATCACCCGTTGTTGTTATCTCCTTCCTGAGATTGAACTGGTCGTTTGTCATCAATTCTACTTAATAAGCCTGACCTCGCTCTCGGGAAGCTTTATTGAAACGCCGTTGATGTTTGTTTCAACATCATCACGGTAGGTGATCGTAAGAACAATCTCCCCCTCCTCGCTGTATTTCTTCCAGGTTTTATTGCGAAGACCGTTCTTGTAAAAGCGCTCCTCCCGGGTTCTGCCGTTTTCATAATAAATAGTATGATGACCATCGGGGTTGCCCTGGTTGTATTCTCCCCTGAATCTCTGTCTGCCGTTCGGATAATAGGCTTTCCAGGGGCCGTCGCGCAGCCCGAGAAGATATTTTCCCTCCTCGATGTTGTCTCCTGACCGGAGCTTCCACTCACCGTTTCTCTCGCCGTCGGTATAGGTTCCCTGGGTAATTATCTCCCCTGTGCGGGTAAACTCTGTATAATTGCCGTCGCGCACTCCCTGATAATAGTCTTCTTCACGAAGGAGCTCCCCCTCCGGATAATACCAGCGCCAGGTGCCGTCAATGCGTCCATTGCTGTATGACCCGGCCTGTTCCAGCCTTCCGGAGGTATTGTAAAACTTCCATGTGCCCGTGCGCCTGTTTTCTGCATATGTTCCCTCGGCAATGACGACTCCGCCGGCAGAATAGTCTTTCCATGCTCCGTTCCTGTTGCCGGCATCGTCAACGATGCCTTCCGAGATAAGGAGACCGTTATCATTATAAATCTTCGCGATTCTGACTGTTCCGTTTTCGTTGTACTCACGGTGTATCCCTACGGGGACCCCCTCCTTGAACGGACCCGAATAAATGAGCCTTCCTGCATCATCATAGCGGTTTACAATATCTATCCCGGCCCCCGTGTCAAGATCGGTCCCGGTGACCCTTCCGTTCTCATAAAGAAGTGTGACCAGCAATGTCCCTCTCTGATCATATTCCTTGTAATATCCGTGGAGCTGGTCGTCGCGATAGTTTCTCTCAGTCTTTATATTCCCTTCGGAATAGAAATCAAGCCACTCACCCTGCTTCATTCCGGCAGCATCAGTAAAATTTATCCGTTCACGGCTGATCAGAAAGTCATTGTTATACTCGAGAAGGGTAATAACCTTCCCCTCGCGGTCATATTCCCTCGAGAGACCGTCTTTCTTGCCGTTTGCATACAGGATGGTCTGCCTGACCTTCCCCTCCGGATAATATATCCTTGCAACACCCTCCTTCCTGTCACCTGCAAAAAGCTCTGTTGAATAGACATATGGTCCATAGACAGGATCTTTCTGATATTTTATATAATATCCGTTTCTTTTACCAAGGAGGTAACTAATTTTTTCCGTCGTATCTCCAGCCTGGTCATAGAATACCCATATGCTGTCGAGAAGGAAGCTTCTTCGTTTTCCTTCCGACTTGAGCACGCCGGTTACATAATAACTCTTCCAGAATCCATCGGGCTTGCCGTTTCTTATAAATCCCTCGCTTGATATGTTGCCGTTAGGATACTTGAACTGATGAAAGCCATCCCTAAGCTCTTCACCCGTCTGTGCATATATAACAGACGGAAAAACAAGCAGAAGTACAAGAATTGCCCTTTTCATCTTATAGCCCAAGTTTTGCCGAAATTTCAAGCATTCTTTTAATAGGTACTGCTGCACGTTCAATTATTTTCGGGTCAACGGTTATTTCCGGTTCTTCAAATTTAAGTGATTTATATATCTTTTCAATGGTAATCATCTTCATGAAGTTGCATTCACTGCATCCGCAGGTTGAATCTTTGGGCGGGGCAGGGATAAATAATTTATCCTTCTGAGCCTTTTTCATCTGGTGTATTATGCCCGGTTCGGTGGCCACAATAAATACTTTTGCCGGATCACGGCTTATGAATGACAGGAGTCCTGATGTTGAACCTATGAAGTCCGCTGCAATACGGACAGGCATTTCACACTCGGGATGTGCTATAATTTTTGAGCCGGGATTTTCTCTTTTAAGTTTAAGTATGGCTTCCAGTGAAAACTCTTCATGCACGTGGCAGGAACCATTCCATACAATTATGTCCCTTCCTGTAAGACTTTTAATATGGTTACCCAGGTTTCTGTCGGGCCCGAAAATTATCTTCTCATCCTCAGGAAGTGACTCTATTATCTGTTTTGCATTCGATGATGTGCATGCAATATCGCTTAATGCCTTTATATCAGCTGTGGTGTTGACATATGTTACTACTGTCCTTCCCGGGTTCTCGTCAATGAACTTCTGAAAATCCTCTTTCCTGCATGAATCTGCCAGTGAACAACCTGCAAGCGGATCTGGAATTATTACTTTCTTTTCCGGTGAGAGTATCTTTGCGGTCTCAGCCATAAATATTACACCCGCAAAAACAATTATATCGGCTTTCGTCGCAGCTGCCTGCTGTGAAAGAGCAAGACTGTCTCCAACAAAATCTGCAATATCCTGAATATCCGGCGTCTGGTAGTAATGAGCAAGTATAACAGCATTCTTTTGCCTTTTCAGAACCTCAATCTCTTCATATATTGTTTTATCAACAATCATATATTATAATATTTATTTATAGAATTCTATTTATGATAGTAATAATAGCCTGTTAATACTGTTTATACAATTTTACGATTCCTGTTGCAAAAATGGCAGTTAAAAGAATAAGAACATGATATTAACACATCAAAAAACATACCTTTTCTGATAAAGAGGCAATTAGGTATACTATTAACAACGGTTCAATGTGTTTTGTTAATAGATGAAACCTGGGTGAATAATTCCTGGCAGTGTTCATCCGGGGTTAAAACATTTTTTCAAAGAGGTAAAAAATAAATTTTGAAAAAAGATGGAAAATACACTTTCATTACCGGGGATTCTACAGAAGAGTTAATGAACAAAGATTAAGATTTTTGGTTACACTTTACTAACAACCGATGACGACATATGATTTCTTTTCTAATATTAATAGTAGGGCTATATTTGTATAAAAATATACGGGAATTTTGGAAAAGATTATAGTGGCTTCAGATCATGCCGGGTTCAGGCTAAAGGAGAAAGTTGTGAAATGGCTGATATCAAACAGGTATGAAGTAAGGGACCTGGGTTGTTTTTCTGAAGAGAGTGTTGACTATCCGGACTATGCTCATCCGATGGCAAATGCAGTTGTGAGCGGTGAATTCAGATACGGGATATCAATCTGCGGTTCGGGCAACGGAATAAGTATGGCCGCAAACAAGCATCAGGGAATCCGTTCTGCTGTCTGCTGGAATGAGGAGATAGGACGACTGGCAAGAGCACACAATGATGCCAATGTATGTGCCCTTCCCGGCAGGTTTCTCTCGGAGGCTGAAGCAATAGTCATAATAAAGGCATTTCTGACAACGCCCTTTGAGGGAGGACGGCATAAGAGGCGTATTGACAAGATACCCCTGAAGCAATACTGAGATGCTGTCAGCCACATGTAAATATGGCATCAGGGCGGTGATCTTCATTGCTACACAGCATGATCAGAAATCAAATGCTGGTCTGAAGCTGATCGCAGATGAGCTGAAGGTGCCGCAGCCATACCTTGCTAAAATCCTGCAGACGCTTTCCAGGAGGAAAATTCTTAAATCAGCAAAAGGACCTCACGGAGGCTTTTGCCTGCAGGCTCCTGTTGCCGGGCTGACCCTTATGGATATAATCGAGGCAATTGACGGGGGTGATTTTTTTGACAGCTGTTATGTGACGGGGCAAAAATGTAATTTTGACCGGCCAGACCTGGGCGTCTGTATACTGCACAATGATCTCAGGCAGGAAAAGATGCGGTTAGCCTCATTTTTCAGGTCAAAAACAATAGAGGCACTTGTTCGGCAGGTGCGCAGCTCACCTGAAATCAGGATTTAATTTTGTCAAGCAGTTTTATGGCAATGTGGGCAGCAATGATCCCGGCTGTAACACCCCCGATATTTGCTGCAAGATCGGCTATCTCTGCCTTGCGCGCCTGCGTGAGAGTCATCTGAAGTATCTCCATAAGAGCCCCAAATCCCAGTGGTATCAGAAGAACGGCGTACGAGAAGCCACGGTTGGTTTTCCAGTGACAGGAGTCGAGCAGCAGAACCGCTGAAAAAAGAGCATACATTGAAAGATGGCCAAGCTTGTCAATATAGGGGATGTTAAGAATTCTTCCGGGCACCATCGTGCTGCTGCCGGTAAGGCTTAACCACAAGATCAGCAGGCCGATGAGTATACTCTTATAATATTGTTTCAGAAACAGCCAGATCATCTGAGTTTTATGAGGGAACGAAATTAGTAAACTAATATTAAATCTTTTGTAAATTTAAACGATATAAAATCATATGGCCGGAATATACCTTCATATACCTTTTTGCAGGAGCTGGTGCAGCTATTGTGACTTTTACAGCATAACTGAAAACAATGATACAGAGCCATTTGTTCAGGCCATAATTAATGAAGCCTCACTTCGGGCGGGGTATCTCGATGGCGAGGTGGCGGAGACTGTTTATTTCGGCGGAGGAACGCCGTCCCTTTTGACTGCGGATCAGGTTCAGAGGATAATCGCCTCACTTCGTGAAAATTATAAATTTTCAGATGATCCCGAGATAACCATGGAAATCAATCCTGATGATATTTCAGAGGGATCATTCAGGTCTCTTGCAGATTCAGGAGTTAACAGGATAAGCCTGGGTGTTCAGTCATGGAACGACAGGCGCCTGAAGTTTCTCGGACGCCGTCACAATGCCGCGCAGTCGGAACAGGCGCTCACGCTGGCTTTTAAGGAAGGATTCGTTAACGTTTCGGCTGACCTTATCTATGGGATTCCCGGAATGACGGCAGAAGACCTGAGGGCTGACCTTGAAAAGACCTTCTCATTTCCTGTCACACATATCTCGGCATATCACCTGACAATAGAAAGCGGCACAAAGCTTGGCAGATTGAAGAAGGAGGGCCGGCTTACCGAGGCAGACGAAGAGGCGAGCAATACCATGTTCAGCCTGTTGTCGTCACTTTGCCGTGAAAAGGGATTCATACACTATGAGATTTCAAATTTTGCGAAGGAAGGGTTCATCTCCAGGCATAACTCGTCATACTGGAGACAGATACCTTATCTCGGGCTGGGCCCCTCTGCACATTCCTTCAACCGGATATCAAGGCAGTGGAATGTCTCCGATGTGAAGAAATATTTGCGTTCGGTCGGTTCCGGCATTGTTCCCTTTGAGCGCGAAGAGCTCGACAGGCTGACGACCTTCAATGAATATGTGATGACGTCACTCAGGACGATGTGGGGGATCGACCTGGGTTATGTCGAACAATACTATGACAAGGAGCTTCATGATTACCTTGTCAACCTGTCAGAGAAATACATACACTATGGCCTCCTGAGGCGCGAAAAAAATACCCTGGCCTTGACAGACCAGGGTAAGATGATATCTGATAATATTATTGCGGAACTCCTGATGGAGTTATGATCAGTTCTTGCCCTTCAGCAGGAAGGAGCCGCTGCCGATTTTCTCTCCGTCGAGATAAAGCTCTACATTATATGTTCCGGCGATGAAGTCTCCCGTGTTATCCAGGAAGATACACATTTCAATATCGGCGTTTGCATAGTCAACTGCCCTGTTGGCAGAGTAGATGAGCTGTTCTCCTCCGACTCCGAAAAGGTTGTCTGGCGAGGGGGTGATCACCAGCTGATCGGGACGCACAACCCTCAGGTAAACAATCTTGTTCCCGGCCTGTGCAATAGGATTCTCTCTCAGCGTGAAGCATACGCGCACCTTGTCGAGGTTTCTCAGCTCGGTTGTCTCCTTCCGTTTTTTGTTAAGTGCCACGGCCACGACGTCTTTAGCCTGTATGACAGATGCGATAGTGACTTTTGTGGTGAGCTCCTCCTTGGTCTTCTCCAGCTCTACGTTTGTCTGCTGAACAACCGTCATCTGATCTTTTATCTCCTTGTTTTCGGCAACAAGGATCTTATTGCGGGTGTTCAGCGAATCGATCTGTACAATATAACTCTTCATTATATCGCGCATGGTGCTTATTTCAGCCTTATATTTCCTGATCAGCTGGGCGTTTGAAGCATTCACCTCCAGAAGCTTCTGAATCTTGGTGCGCTCGCGAAGGAGCTCGGCGTTAAGGGTATCGTTACTTGTCTTGAGGGTGTCATAACCGTACATCATCATGCGGAGCTCACCGGCAAGGGAATCCTTCTCTTCCGTCAGTATCTGCTCCATCTCAACCATTTTGTTCTTCTGGTTATAATAAAGTACGACGAGGGCTATTAGGCCAAGCGTCAGTATTATTGTTGACACAATCATGACCACCGGGGCACCCTTCTTATGTTCAAGGTACTCAGTCTGATATTTTTCCTGATTTTCCATTTTGATTATTTTTATCGGTGCAAAATTAGTAATTATTACAGTTTAACAAATTTTATCTTCTCTTTGATTATCTTGCCGTTGCGTTAAGTTTTCCGAAAATTAAGTCATAACTTATTATTTATGAGCGGTTTTTATGGTTCTGTCTCCGGCACAAGGTGCGTCGAGGATGTCTTTTACGGTACCGATTATCACTCTCATCTGGGTACTAAACGTGCGGGGATGGTGTTTTATGATGCAGAAATCGGATTCAGACGAAGAATTCATAATCTTGAGAACGAATATTTTAGGAATAAATTTGAGCAGGAGCTTCCTGAGTTCATGGGAAACAGCGGCATTGCGGTCATCAGTGACACCGATCCGCAGCCCATTCTTTTTAATTCACATCTCGGCCCTTTTGCGCTGGTTACTGTCTCGAGAATAGTAAATATCAACGAACTGGCTGATTATTTTCTGGCAAGGAAGAAGCATTTCACCGAGAATTTCATGGGAAACATTAATCCCACCGAAATGGTTGCCAATCTGATTTGTGAGGGAGACTCTTTTGTGGAGGGTATCACAACGGTATTTGAAAGGATTCAGGGTTCATGTTCTCTGCTGGTACTTACACAGGATGGCATCATTGCCGCCAGGGACAGGAATGGCCGTACGCCCGTTGTCATAGGGAGGAAGAAGGGGGCAAGGGCTGTCGCATCCGAGACCTGTTCGTTTCCGAACACCGGTTTTGAGACGGAGTATTTTCTCGGGCCCGGAGAGATTGTTCACATTCGTCCCGACGGCTTCACACGCCTTAAGGCCCCCGGAAAGAAGATGCAGATATGCGCATTTCTCTGGGTTTATTACGGTTTTCCGACCTCTGAATATGAGGGCCGCAACGTTGAGCAGGTACGTTATGAGTGCGGTGCCGCACTTGCAAAGCGTGACAGTGTTGAGGCCGACTTTGTGTGCGGTGTTCCCGACTCGGGCGTGGGCCATGCCTTTGGTTATGCCAACGAGAAGGGGCTGCCGTATATGAGTTCATTCTCGAAATACACCCCTACCTGGCCGAGAAGCTTCATGCCGCAGAGGCAGATACAGCGTGACCTGGTTGCCAGGATGAAGCTCATCCCCAACAGGAAAATAACAAACGGGAAGAAGATAATATTCCTTGATGACAGCATTGTAAGGGGGACGCAGCTGAAGGACAACACCCGCGACCTGCGTGAGGCGGGGGCGGCAGAGCTTCACATGCGGATTGCATGCCCTCCGCTTCTGTACCCCTGTCCGTTCCTCAACTTCTCACAGTCGCGCTCAACCCTTGAGCTGGCTGCCAGAAAGGCAATAGTAGCCCTCGAGGGCGAAGAAAAAAACATTGAGCAATATCTTGATCCTGATTCTGAAAAATACGCAAAGATGGTCGAAGAGATTTCCGGTACGCTGGGAATGGACACCCTGATGTTTCAGCGGCTGGAAGACCTCGTTGAGGCGATAGGGCTCCCGAAGGAAAGGCTCTGCACGCATTGCTGGGATGGCAGCAGCAGTTTCTGATGATTGTTAACAAAACCCCAGTGTTGTTAATAAATCTTAAATACATTTAAAATTCACTGAGGACCCCGGAGCTATTTTTACACTTATAAGTTTTTTTCAGGGCTGTGCAACCTTTATAGCGGAGTTGCCTGTCTGATATTTCAAACATGTCAACTAAGAAAACGTAATTAAAATTAAATTCTAAAAACTAGAACAATGAAGAAAATCCTTGCTATTTCAGTTATCATGCTTGCCATCTCAGCGGGCTTATTTGCGCAGGCAACAGCAACAGCAACAGCAGTT
>JALOMM010000153.1 GCA_025455535.1 Bacteroidales bacterium
ATCATTGAGAATATCTTGTTCTGCCTTATCAGCTCGTTAACAAGGTATTCCATATTCTGATAATGAACGTTATCATCACCGGTGCCGTGAATGAGAAGCAGATTCCCTTTCAACCCTGCTGCATGCGTTACCGGCGAACCGTTGCGATATCCATCTTCATTCGTATCAGGAAGACCCATGTACCTCTCCTGGTAGATGGAGTCGTAGAACTTCTGGTTGCTGACAAAGGCTATTGCGATGCCGGTACGGTAGATATCCGGATACCTGAACATACAGTTGAGAGTCATGGAACCGCCGCCGCTCCATCCCCATATTCCGATCCGCTCACGATCAACGAAGCTGTAGGTCTCCATAATCTTCAATGCTGCCCTGGCCTGATCATGAGAAGCCATGATGCCTATCTGGCCATAGATGCACTTGCGCCATTCACGTCCGCGAAACATGGCAGTGCCGCGGTTGTCAACACTCATAATAATATAACCCTGCTGAGCCAGGAACTGATGCCACAGATCTCCCCCGCCAAAGCTATTCTGCACGGTGGAACCGGCAGGTTCGCCATAGACGTGAAAAATGACAGGATATTTCTTGGAAGGATCAAAGTCATAAGGTTTGATCATCGAACAGTAGAGGATGACGCCGTCACCGATGTCAACGGTAAAAAATTCCTTCTGACTGATCTTCAGGGAAGTGTAGCTCTTTGTCAGTGACTCATTGCCAATGAGCTGGCGCACTGGCTTGTGATCAGGCAATGAGACGATACTGATACGGTTGGGCACAGTAGCACTGGAATATGTATGCAGTGCATACCTGGTGTCAGGTGATATCTGGTAAGAGTTGTGTCCTGACAGGTCAGACGGCGTCAGCCTCTCTGCCTTACCCTTTCCGTCCATACTGACACGGTAGAGATATCGTGCTGTGGGATCATCCGGCGATGCTGTAAAATAAAGATATCCGGACTTCTCATTCACTGTAATAAGGTTAATGATATCATATTCACCCGGCGTGAGGTTGATAACCTTTGTACCGTCGCGTGAAACCTTGTACAACTGCCTCCAGCCTCCTCTTTCACTCATGAATGTGAACCACTTTCCGTTTTCGAGCCAGACCATGTCATCGCAAACATTCACCCAGGCCTCATCGGTGTCTTCAAAAACGGTTGTTACTTTTCCGGATGCAATATCAGCCATGATGACCTTGTTGTGATTCTGGAGCCGGTTGATCTGCTGTATCACAATACGGTCAGAGGATGACGCAAACTCCATCCTTGCCAGGTAGTTATCCCTCGGGTCACCTTCGGTCTTTATCCATACCGTCCCGCCTCCGCCGGAGGGTATCACGCCAATCCTGGCAGCAGAGCCCGGGCGCCCGACCTTGGGATACGGGATGGCTGTGAGCTTCGGGTATAACGAATCGGTATTGTTTATAAGGTAGAAGAGGTCAGTACCCTCGGTATCAAGCTGCCAGTATGCAATGTGCCTTGAGTCCGGGCTCCACCGGAAACCGTCACGGCAGTCCAGCTCTTCCTCATAGACCCAGTCGAAAGTGCCGTTGATGATCTTGTCACTGCCGTCAAACGTGATCTGTTTTGTCTCCCCTGACGCAAGATCTTCGACGAAGATGTTTCTGTTGCATACGTATGCTACTTTACTTCCGTCAGGAGAGAATTTGGCAAACATCATTGAGGAGGGGGGCATTTCCGTCCCCAGCTGAAAGAGCTTCCTGGTTGCCGTGTTGAATACCCAGTAATCGCCCCTGGTATTATAACGCCATACCCTTGAAGAGTTGGTGAAAACAAGCAGCAACGTGTTGTCAGGTGACCATGAGTAATCATCGATCATCAGAGGTTCTGAACTCTCTTCCGGAATGAGATCAGCAGCAGATACGAGGAGAGATTTTTCACCTGTCTTTGAATCATACCTGACAATATCTGTTCCCTTTTCTCCGGGTGAGCGCTCAAGGGTCGTATATCCTGCTCCACCGTCAACCCATCGGGCAGGTCCGAAATATTCCGACCTGTAAATTCCTTTTGTATAAATATCTTCCAGGGTGAGTAAGCCCTCCTGCCCTGCCGCGCATAAAGTGACGACAAGAAGTGAAAGTATTGCAAATGATCTGACAATCTTCTTCATAGTGTTTTTCGTTATCTTCCGGTTAGGATTATAAATGTAATAGAGCCGGAGCAATCATGGCTATTGTTTTGCCGATTATTTTTTAAGTTTGCCTGTAATCTGTTCAGATCATGAAGAAACGAGATTTTATTAAGACCCTGTCGGTTTCCGCTGCCGGCGTCACAATCTTTGGGTCACTGACGCGATGCTCACTCTTCAGTGGCGAAAAGCAGCTTCCTGATAACTGGGTATGGATAACGGCAGGAAAACAGACTGATGATGAGTGGGAGGATATCTTCAGAAACATGCAGAAGGCAGATATAAAAGGGCTCCACATGCGGGCTGATGAGGAGGGTCACCGTCACATCATACCTATCGCCCGGAAGTATGGAATTGAGGTTCATGCATGGATCATAACCCTGAACCGGTACTGGGACGAGGAGGCAAAAAAGCATCCGGAATGGTTTACCATAAGCGGCAAGGGGGAATCGTGCTTCGACGTTAATCCCTATGTTGACTATTACCAGTGGGTGTGCCCCTCAAAGGAAGAGGTGTATCAGCATGTTGAAAGGGAGGTGATGTCTCTGCTCGGGATAGAGGGAGTAAAGGGTGTACACCTGGATTACATAAGATATAGCGACGTGATTCTCCCGGTAGGTCTGTGGGAAAAGTATAACCTTATACAGGACAGGGAATATCCAGAGTTCGACTTCTGCTACTGTGATACCTGCCGTGAGAAGTTCCTGGATGAGTCCGGAATAGACATACGCACCCTTGAGGATCCTGCTGCCAGTGTTGAGTGGCGCGAATACAGGTGGAACAGCGTAACCCGTTTTGTAAACAGACTGGCAGGAAAGGTACATGCCGACAAGCCGGGCAAAATGCTAACGGCAGCTATCTTCCCCTATCCTGAGATATCAAGGATGATATGCAGGCAGGACTGGGCGAAATGGGACCTTGACGCTTTCTTTCCGATGATCTATCACAGCTTTTATAATGAGGATATTGAATGGATAGGCAGTTCGGTAGCCAAAGGTGTCGCTGACCTTGCCGGAAAAGCTCCATTGTATTCCGGATTGTTTGTTCCCGCCCTTCAGCCGGACAAGATAAGGGAAGCCGCTGAAATCTCGCTAAGCAACGGAGCGGCAGGGGTATGTTACTTCGAATACCACTCGCTGAATGAAGAGCACCGGAAGGTGCTCAATATGATGGCAAAGGGATAGTCTCTCAGGCAATGTTCGTAAAGACAGCCTGGATATCATCATCATCCTCAAGCCTGTCAAGCAGTTTCTCAACGTCAGCCATCTGCTCCTCGGTGAGCTCAATCGGACTGGAGGGAATCCTCTTGAGGGAAGCCTTCTTAACTTCTATCCCCTTGTCTTCCAAAGCCCTGGACAGAGATCCGAAATTAGTATAGTCACCATACAGGTATACATCTTCATCATAACTCTCAATCGATTCCAGTCCGTATTCTATCAGGTCAAGCTCAAGCTCATCCGTTGAGACTCCCTCAGGCTTTTCGAACTCGAAGACGGCCTTGCGGGCAAACATGAACTCCAGCGAGCCGGTCGGGGCCAGAGAGCCTCCGTTCTTGCTGAAATATGCCTTGACGTTGGCGACGGTACGTGTGTTGTTATCGGTTGCGGCCTCAGCAATAACAAGCACTCCGTGAGGGCCTTTACCTTCGTATATGACCTCGGTATAGTTGGCAGTGTCTTTGCCGGCAGCCCGCTTGATTGCGGCTTCGATATTGTCCTTGGGCATATTCTGGGCTTTGGCATTCAAGATGGCAGTTCTGAGCCTGGGATTCATGTCAGGGTCAGAGCCACCGTCTTTGGCTGCCATTGTTATTGCCTTCGCGAGCTTGGGAAAGAGTTTTGACATCTTGTCCCACCTGGCCTCCTTGGAGGCCCTCCTGTATTCAAATGCGCGTCCCATCGAAAAGAAAAATTAAAGGTTATGGTAATAAGGGGGCAAAAATACAACCTTGCAGCTTAATTTTAAAAACCTCCTTAAAATTTATTTTGTGCCGCTATGTAAAGAAGAGATATGCCACAAGCACGCTTGCAATGACACCCGCGAAGTCAGCAATCAGTGCACACACCACTGCGTATCTCGAATTCTTTACTCCCACTGATCCGAAATACACTGCCAGAATATAAAAGGTAGTGTCTGTTGACCCCTGCAATGTACACGCCAGGCGGCCTACGAATGAGTCAGCACCGTGCGTGGTCATGGCATCTATCATCAGTCCCCTTGATCCGCTTCCGCTCAGCGGCTTCATGAATGCAGTGGGGAGGGCATCTGCAAACTTAGTGTCAAAGCCAAGCCATGAAAAGAATGAGGCGATGCCGTCAACCATCATGTCCATTGCTCCGGAAGCCCTGAATACGCCGATGGCCACAAGGATGGCAACGAGGAAAGGGATGATCTTTACAGCCGTGGTAAACCCTTCCTTTGCCCCTTCAATAAAGGCATCATATACATTCACCTTTCTTACCATGGCAAGGACGATAAACGAAATGATAATAATAAACAGGGTAAAGTTGGCTGCAAAGGTTGAGACAGCGGTTATCTTATCCTGGGGGAGGGTACTGAAGTACCATATCAGGCCGGCAATTATTGCCGTGAGGCTGCCCAGGTATGCAAGTACCACCCTGTTGAGGAGATTGATCTTCTGAGCTATTGCGACGCTGATAAGTCCGGCTATCGTGGCTACAAAGGTTGCGATCAGTATGGGAATAAAGACATCGGCAGGATTGGCGGCACCCAGCTGAGC
>JALOMM010000154.1 GCA_025455535.1 Bacteroidales bacterium
ACACCGTATGGCAGCACGGCTTGACGGCATGATCGAACTTGTCAGCGGAGCCTTCAGCAGCGACCCAGCTGTTTCAGAGGCTACAGGATTGAAAGAAGGGCTTTCAAGGGAGAGGATTTATGACACATGGCAGGAGATGATTAAATCCGAGTGCCAGCTCCCTGAGAGTGAACGACCTGATTTTATTGCCATTGTCACACCCAATCACCTTCATTATGGTCCGGCGAGGATGGCAATGGAAGCAGGCTTCGATGTCCTCTGCGACAAGCCGCTGTGTCTCAGTGTGGCTGAAGCCATCGACCTGTATGAGACGGTAGAGCATACCGGGAGGCTGTTCTGCCTGACGCACAACTATACAGGGTATCCGATGATCAAGAGAGCCAGGGAGATGGTTCTCGGAGGTGAGATAGGTGAGATACGGAAGGTTGCTGTTGAGTATTTTCAGGGATGGCTCTCCTCCCCTGTTGAGACCACAGGCAACAGGCAGGCTGAATGGCGTGCAGACCCTCGCAGGGCAGGCATAGCCGGCACAATGGCTGACATTGGCACGCATGGGTTCAACCTTGCAGAGTATGTTACAGGACTGGAGACCGTAGCCTTATCGGCTGACCTGCATTCAGTCCTGCCCGGCAGATTGCTCGACGACGACGGGAGTGTCTTCCTGCTGTTCGGCAATGGCATCTGCGGCACGCTGCTGGCCAGCCAGATAGCCCTCGGAGAAGAGAATAACCTGTCAATCAGGGTGTACGGTGACAGGGGAAGCATCAGCTGGAGGCAGATGGAACCGAACAGCCTGAAGGTAATGTGGCCTGACAAACCGCTGCAGATTTACAGGACTGCGACTCCGTTTTCAGAGGCCGGGATGTCTGCTCCGCTTCATGCAAGGATTCCTGCAGGTCATCCCGAAGGGTTCATTGAGGCTTTTGCCAATCTGTACCGCAACTTTGCAATGAATATAGTGGCAGTACGGGGAGGAAGGCAACAGGATCTTTTGCACGACTATCCGGGCATCTATGAAGGGGTCAGGGGAATGAAATTCCTCGAGGCTGTGGTATCCTCAGCACGGAATAACTCGGTCAGAACAGCGCTCTGACCCTACTTCAGAATGTAGTTGAGGTAATAGTTACGGCTGATCTCAATGCTCTCCATCGGGCTGTGAGTCCGGCAGTTATCCTGCTCTATGAACCAGTATCTCATCCCTGCCAGCTTCGCTTTCTCCGTAATGGGCTTGAAATCGATGATACCTTCGCCCAGTGTGGCATCCTGTTTCTCAGGACTGAGATCCTTGAAGTGCCATACTTCAAACCGTCCGGGATATTTCCTGAAATAGGCCACCGGATCTTTCCCTGCAGCAGTGATCCAGGCAAGGTCGAGCTCGAAGGTGACAAGCCTGGGATCAGTATTCTCGGCAAGGATGTCGAAAGGCACTTTGCCGTCTATCTCCGTAAACTCGACCTGATGATTGTGAAATGCAAAGGTCAGCCCTGCCTTCCGGCACTTCTCCCCTACTTTGTTGAAATAATCTGCAGTCTTCTGATAAGCAGCCAGGGAATTGCTCCAATCGTCCGGCAATGAGGGGAGGATGAGGTATTTCATTCCTGCCTCGGCTGTATCCTCGATCATCTGATCCTCATTTTCAGGCCTCACAGCACTGTGTGTGCTTAAAGGATCCATTCCGGTCTTTTTCACCAGCTTACCGTATTCCTTTGGTTTGAGACCGTAAAACGCCCTGTTGCTGTGGCTGGCAGCCTCAACCCAGTTAAAGCCTTTCGCCGCAACCGCTGCCAGTGTTGCAGCAGGGTCTTTGGCCATTTCATCACGTACAGTGTAAAGTGCAAGACCTGTCTTTTTGGACGGACCGGCCAATGCAAAAAGATCACTTTTTACTACAGGTACTGCAGCTATAACTAAGGCTGAACGCTTGATGAAGATTCTCCTGGAGGTCATGTAGGTTACTATTTGGTTTACAAATGCTGATCAGAAACATGTTGATCAAACAAACAAAGCTTAGCAAAATTAGAATTAAATTTATAAGATCAAAACTCATCATTGTGAGGCTGGCTGAAAAACAGAACGATGGCGATCATGTCAGATGTCTTCTTTGTCCTCATTCATGCCTGATTTCCAGGGGGGAGAAAGGACTGTGCGGGGTAAGGGAGAACATCGGGGGCGAGATAAGGCTCAATACCTACGGCGTCATTTCCGGTTTTGCCCTCGACCCCATTGAGAAAAAACCACTCTATCACTTTTACCCGGGAAAGAATATCATATCTGCCGGATCTTACGGATGCAACCTTAAATGCGACTTCTGCCAGAATTACCACATATCACAGAATACAGACACCGGTGGCGGCCACAGGTTATCTCCGGGGGAGCTTGTCTCCAGGGCCCTTAAGGCTGAAGAAAATATAGGTATTGCTTATACATATAATGAACCTGTCATTTGGTATGAATATGTAACTGACTGCGCAAGACTGGCAGCAGCAGAAGGCCTTAAGAACGTCATGGTTACCAACGGATATGTTAACCGGCATCCTCTCAGACAGCTGACAGAGTTGATTGATGCCTTCAATATTGACCTTAAATCTTTTGATAACGGATTTTACAAAAGCCTTACCGGTGCCACACTCAAGCCGGTGCTTGACTCAATAACGGAGGTGGCGGCATCAGGGAGACACCTCGAGATCACTACATTAATAATACCGGGGCTGAATGACTCTGCCGACGAGATGAGGCGCGAGGCAGAGTGGATTGCCATCAATGCCGGTGCCGGTGTCCCTTTTCACATCAGCCGCTATTACCCGATGTATAAAAGAAACGAACCGCCGACACCTTCAGAGACGATATGGAGATTGAAGGAGGCAGCCTCAGAGTTCCTTGATTTTGTCTACACCGGAAACATCGCTGAACCGTATGCCGGATCTGACACAATATGTCCGCAATGCAAAACGACGGTTATCAGACGTTCAGGCTACCGCACAGCAGTAACGGGCCTGTCAGATGATGGCAGATGCCTGAAATGCAGTGAACTGATCGTTAAATACCGATAAACTCAGGCAGGGTGGCAATTCACTTTGATTTTGAAATGGCACTGAGCTTCTCAAAAAACTCGTCGACCTTTTCAAGCAGGTCCTTGCGAACCGATTTGTAGTAAGCCTTCACAAGTGCCGGGTTGTCCTTTCCGTCCGGGTGATTAACCCTCTGAATGAATTCGTTACGCATACTGACAGCCTCCTCGATAAGGTTCTGGACTTCAGTCCTCTTTTCACCTGTATGAAGGCTGGTGAACATGAAACAATCAGAAATGAATTCAAAGAATAGAAAGTCTATGTCCTTCTTCAGGTTTTGTACACTTGCCATAATTACTGCTTTTGCCGCAAAGATACAGATTAATCTGCTTTGTTATGCCGTTCATATTCCCCTATGCTCTCATTCATCAATTTCTCGTATTTTATCCTGAGCTCTTCCACGATCTTTTTTTCTGAGCTGAAATCAATGTTGTCAATACGCCTTGCCGACAGCACCATTGGGGAGGTGCCAGTAATGAAAACCGCAGAAAAACGAGCTATATCTGCTGATCTTACAGCTTCATAAATAAGACTGATACCCTCTTTCCTGCAGATATCAATAACATATTTCCGTGTAATTCCATGAAGGACCATCGGGTCAGGTGCTGTATAAACCCTGTCATCCTTATCGAGGAAGAAGACATTCGATCTGCTCCCCTCGGTGATAAACCCCTGGCTGTTCACAAGAAGGGCTTCATAAGCCTTTTTCTTTTCAATGACTTCATTGACGGCAAGTCGCATCCTGTTATTCAGCAGTTTAACCCCGGGGTCAAATCTCTCGGCACGGTAAAGGACCAGGTCCACTCCCCGGCGGTACATGTCCACGGACGGATAAGAGGATTTAATATAATATATCCTTACCGAATGTTCCTGTCCGGTAAAGGAAACTGTCACCTTAACATTAATCTCAGGGTACCGCTCCGCATTTACAAGTGTCTCTATCCCTTTTCTGACGGCAGCAGGAATATCTTCAGACAGGCTGTACCTGGTGGCAATCCCGGCCGTAAGGCGTTTCATATGGTCGTCGAAGAATACCGGGGTGCCGTTCCTTGTGCGGATGACCTCATAGAAAGAGAGTTCGCCCTCCGCTTCACCGGTCTCACTTCCGGCAGCATGAATGACTCCGTTGAGGCAATAACAGGTACCGTAAATATCCATAAGATCAATTGCAGTTACAAAGTTATCAAATAACTGATAACGCATCAAAAGTAGTTATCTTCGTGTTATAGATTCAGCATTGTACGCAGTAGTTGACATAGAGACCACAGGAGGAAGCGCGAGGCTGGAAAGGATAACCGAGATAGCCGTTTACATTCATGACGGGACGAGGGTGGTTGAGGAATTCTCCACCCTGGTAAATCCGGAGCGCAACATACCCTATTTTATCACCAGCCTCACCGGAATCACGAATGAGATGGTTGAAGATGCGCCCAGGTTCTTTGAGGTTGCGAAAAAAATTGTGGAGATTACCGAGGGAAGGGTTTTTGTTGCACACAATGCACGGTTTGATTATTCATTCATCAGGCAGGAGTTCAGCATGCTGGGATATAACTTCAAACGTCCGCTGCTCGACACGGTAGCACTGAGCAGGAAGCTGCTGCCCGGCCACAGGTCATACAGCCTGGGTAACCTGTGCAAGGATCTGGGTATCGAGATTAACGGAAGGCACCGGGCATCGGGAGATGCTCTTGCCACGGTAAAGCTTATGGAGCTCCTTCTGGAGAAGGACAGGGAGCTCAAAAGCGGCAGCATCATCAGGAACCGCAAAACGTCGAGGCTGCATCCGGCACTTGAGCCGTCAAAGATTGCCG
>JALOMM010000155.1 GCA_025455535.1 Bacteroidales bacterium
AATATCAACTTCTACCAGGACGACGTACTGGTGAATGACGGGCAGAAGCTTGAGTCGTCCTTTCTTGAATTTCCCCTCTCCCTGAAGTACAAAGGGATGAGGCTGAATAATTCAAGACCATATATCATCGGCGGTCTTAATTTCAGGTATGACCTTGCGGGGAAGAAGGAATATGATGACCAGCAGGAAATCTATCTGAGGCTGAACAGGGCTGACCTGTATTACGAGGCAGGTGCCGGCATTGATATTTATCTTCCCTATTTCAAGCTTACAATCGAGGCCAAGATGTCGAACGGTATGCGTGACATTTTAGTCCATGAGCCTGCCCCCGGATATCCGCAATATGCAAACGCCATTGAATCAATGCGTTCGCAGATATGGGTGCTCTCTTTCCATTTTGAGTGATCATGGCTGAGGAGCTCAGTCTGCTGCTGCCACCTGAGACAGCCTTCGATGAGGATGCCCTGCAGGCTTATCTTGTCAGGAAAACCGGCAGGAGCGATTTTAATATGAGCATTGTCAGGCGCTCTGTCGATGCACGGAGGTCGGACATCAGGGTCAACGTCACGGTACGCATCTGTGATCCCGCCGAACCGCCTGAAGCGATTGCCCCTTTAAGGATCAGGGATGTAAGCAAGGCGCGTGAGGTGATAATTGCGGGCAGCGGACCGGCAGGACTCTTTGCCGCACTGAGGCTCATAGATGCAGGGTTGAAGCCCGTCGTCATCGAGCGCGGCAGGGAGGTGAAACAGCGTAAGAGGGATGTCGCAGCCATAAGTACCAGGCACATCGTTGAGCCTGACTCCAACTATTGTTTCGGTGAGGGAGGCGCAGGCACCTTCTCTGACGGAAAGCTTTACACCAGGTCAAAAAAGAGAGGTGACAACAGGAGGGTGCTGGAGCTTCTGGTTCTTCACGGGGCGGACCCCGCCATACTTTACGAAGCGCATCCGCATCTCGGAACAGACCGTCTTCCGGGAGTGATCACCGCCATCCGAGGCAGCATCACCCAGGCAGGAGGAGAGGTGCTCTTCGGACACCGTATTACCGGCATAATGATTGAAAACGGTGTCTTCAGGGGAGTGACAGTGAACGGAAGTACCGTCATGAGGGGGGATGATATCATCATGGCGACAGGTCATTCTGCACGCGATATCTACCATCTTCTTGCGGAGAGCGGGGTGAGGCTTGAATACAAGCCCTTTGCAATGGGGGTCAGGGTGGAACATCCGCAGGAGCTAATTGACCGGATTCAGTATCACGGTAAACCGAGGGGAGAGTACCTCCCGGCGGCGGCTTACACTCTCGCCACACAGGTGGCAGGGAGAGGCGTTTATTCATTCTGCATGTGCCCCGGGGGGTTCATGGTGCCCTCAGCTACCTCCCCCGGTGAGGTGGTGGTGAACGGTATGTCCCCGTCACGACGCAACTCTCCGTGGGCTAACAGCGGCATAGTGACTGAGATCAGGGAAGAGGACGCAATGAGGTACGGCGGCGGTGTGCTGGCAGGACTGAACTACCAGTCGTTACTTGAGAAGCAGGCATGGCAGGAGGGAGGGATGTCACAGCGGGCTCCGGCACAGAGGCTTGTTGATTTTGTTGAAGGCAGGTCATCGTCATCACTCCCGAAAGGCTCCTATTTTCCCGGGCTGACACCCTCACTGCTGCATGAGTGGCTGCCGGAGGAGATGTCTTCGAGGCTGAGGGAGGGCTTCCGTGAATTCGGAAGGAAGATGAGAGGGTATCTCACCAATGAAGCCCTGGTGACTGCCATTGAATCGCGTACATCTTCGCCGGTGCGGATTTCGCGTGACGCTGATAATCTTAATGCTCTAAATATCAGTGGATTGTATCCTGCCGGTGAGGGGGCGGGCTACGCCGGAGGGATCGTCTCTTCGGCTGTCGACGGCATGCAGGCCGCGGAGAAAATCGTTCTTAAGTACGGAGCGTAGAGACGCGCAATTTGCGCGACTCTACATCCGTCGGGCAAACTCCGAGCAGATTATTGCAGCAGCCATGCTCACGTTGAGAGACTCAATGCCTGCAAGCGGTTTTTCAGGACCCGGGATTGTGATGCGGCATGTGACATGCTCAAGCAGCGTATCCGAAATACCCTTGGACTCATTCCCCAGGAGTATGATGCCATTGCTGCTCAGTTCAGACTCATATATTGATTTGCCGCCGATGGTTGCCCCGTAGACCGGGATGCCTCCCGCGCCTGCCTTCCTGAGCATGCTCTCCAGAGGCACATAGTGCACCCCGACGTGCATGAAGGCACCCATCGTAGCCTGTATCACCTTCGGGTTATAGACATCAACGCAGTCTTCAGAACAGATAATATCCCTTATCCCGAACCAGGCGGCTATCCGTATTATCGTACCCAGATTGCCGGGATCCTGCACATATTCAAGGGCGATTGTCAGACCATTGGCAAGCCTCTTGCCGGTGAAAGCCGTTCTCTTCATGACAGCCACAGCAAGTACGTTATGCGGCGTCTTCAGTGAGCTGATGCGTCGCAGGTCGTCGTAGCTCACCGTGACAATCTCGTCAGCCATCCCGGTCACTGCATCGGGCTCACCGTCAAGCCACTCCGGCTTGGCTGCGAGCAGGGCCACCCTGTTACCTGCCAGGAGGTATTCCCTGACGACCTTGTCACCCTCAATGATAAAGAGAGAGCTCTCTTCTCTTACCTTCTTTTTCTGGAGTGAGAGTATCATTTTTGCCTGGTGCCGCGTCATCATCTTATGCATCTCCCGCTAATTGAAAATAGAGTTTATAATGATATATTTGCTACTGCTATTTTGCCTGCAGATTGATCAATCAGAGAACAAATATAGAAATTACTGTTCCCAAACTGAGTCTACTTGTGCTCATAATTTTGGCGGCAACGTCATGTAACCCCACCAAGTATGTTCCCTCGGATGAGCTGCTCCTTAGCAGGAATAATCTCGTGATCGGGAAGGGGAGTGATCCTCTTCCGGCTACCCTCAACAGCAGTGCAATGAAACCCTACATCAGGCAGCAGCCCAATAAGCGCATTTTTGGTTCACGGTTTCACCTGGGTCTTTATAATCTCTCTGATATCGAAAAGGAGAAGTGGCCCCACGGCTGGCTCAGGAAGATAGGTGAGGAGCCTACTGTCTTTGATCCTCTCTCGGCCGACAGGTCAAGAGATCAGCTGGCGAGCTACCTCTCCTCCAAAGGATACTTCAATGCCCTTGTCGATGATTCCGTGAAGGTGAACAGGCAGGAGGCAGAGGTATTTTATACCGTCACTCCGGGCAAACCCTATACCATAGGAAACATAAGGTATGAGATACAGGATACCACGCTTTACAGTCGGGTATTAATGGATACCGTGAACTGCCTTATTGAGAGAGGGATGACCTATGATGTTGACCTTATGAGGGCGGAACGGCAGCGACTGGAGCGATACATAAGAGATATAGGATACTACAGTTTCTCAGCAGAGAATATCTTTTTCAGGGTTGACAGTTCGCTGATGAGCCGCCAGGTCGATGTACAATATGTTGTTACCCGGAGATCAACCCTTGACAGCCAGGGGCGACTGGCCTACAGTAACCATATCAGGCACCGGATAAGGGATGTATATGTCTTTCCCGAGTTTGACCCGAGACAGGCGCTGACCGGAGGGGAGGAGTATGCCTTAACCTTTGACACCACCTATTTTGAAGGTATACATTTTGTCTCCCCGCCCGGTAAAACATTCATAAAACCGGAGGTGATAAAGCAGTCGTTGTATATTTCCCCCGGCTCTCCCTTCAGTATAACCAATACTGAGCAGACACAGGCTCATCTTGCTGCCCTGAAGAACCACAGGCTGGTCAATGTCAACTTCATTGATCCGGGTATCCCTGCGGGAGGAGGACGCAATGAGGGGCTGCTCGACTGCATGATACAGCTTACTCCCCTTCCGAGACAGTCGTTCACTGTTGAGTTTGAAGGGACAAACTCGGGAGGCAACCTTGGCGGAGCGGTTAACCTCATTTACCAGAACAAGAGCCTTTTTCGAGGGGCTGAGAATTTCAGCATGAAGCTCAAGGGTGCATATGAAGCACTTACCGAGGATGTGGAAGAGTTCAAAAGCTCACAGGAGTTCGGTATCGAAACCGCGCTGCAACTGCCGAAGTTTCTGATGCCTTTTCCTGCCAAGGAAAACTTCATCCGCAGGCATGACCCGAAGACACGCATACTGGCAGGGTATAACTATCAGAAGATGCCGGTCTATACAAGGACGATCGCCAACCTGACGCTGGGATATTCATGGAAGGGGAAGAGGTATACGAACAACACCATTAATCCGCTGGTAATAAATGCGGTTGACATCAAGAACATGGACCCGGCGTTCCAGGCCAAGATTGACACTACATCATACCTTGCCTACTCATATCGCCCGGTCATGATTGTCGGAGGGAACTACAGCCTTGTCTTCAATAACCAGATGCTCCAGAATTCAATTGATTACTGGTATCTGAGGGTTGGAGTCAACCTGGCGGGTAACCTGCTGTCAGCAGCCTATAAACTTGCCGGTGCAACCAAAACCGAGGACGGCTACCTGCTTGCCGGGCAACCTTTTGCACAGTTCGTCAAGGCAGAGGCTGACGCCAGCTACCACTACAGGATCAATGAAGCCAGCACTGTAGTTTACAGGGTCTTCACCGGGCTGGGCATCTCTTATGGCAACTCCAGGGTAATGCCATTTGAAGAGCAGTATTTTGGTGGCGGGGCCAATGATCTCAGGGCATGGACCGTCAAGACACTGGGGCCGGGCTCATATGACCCCGATATTGAAAGTGACACTACGTTCCTCTACCAGATCGCCGACATAAAGCTCGAGGCAAACTTTGAA
>JALOMM010000156.1 GCA_025455535.1 Bacteroidales bacterium
CTTAAAATCGACTACAATATATATATAAAAAAAGATGTAGAAGTTACCTAAAGAAACTGGTCGCTGGTGTTATACGGCGGCTACATCGTAAAACTGGACAAGATCATATGGCTCTGGTCACAGGGCAACCGTCTTACAACAGACAGGATGATGCATTTAAACCACTTTACGTTTATGTGCAGCGTATCATTTCCTATCAATTACCTATGAATCATTGAGTTTCAATATTAATTGAACAATACCATAAAATAATGAATTACAGGAAATTAGGCAAGACAGGATTCGAAGTGTCGGAGATTTCTCTCGGCACGTGGCAGGTTGGAGGCAAATGGGGATCTACCTTTGATCACAATCTTGCAGAAAGTATTATAAGGGAGGCTATTGACGGCGGAGTCAACTTCATTGACACTGCCGATATCTACTCCGACGGAGAGAGTGAAAAGGCTGTCGGGAAGGTCGTGAGAGAGTCGGCGACCCGTATTTACATAGCCACCAAATGCGGCAGAAAGATGCAGCCGCATAATAACAAGGGATATACTCCTGCTGCCATGAGGGGGTTCGTGGAAGAGTCACTCGGCAGGCTCGGGGTTGAATGCCTTGACCTGATCCAGCTTCACTGTCCTCCCATTGAGGTTTACTATCGTCCTGAGATATTCGGAGAGTTTGAAAAAATGAAACAGGAGGGTAAGATCCTCAATCTCGGGGTGAGTGTAGAAAAGGTTGAGGAGGCTCTTAAAGCGATAGAGTTTGATAATGTGACTACCATCCAGATAATTTACAACATCTTCCGTCAGAGACCCCATGAGAGATTCTTTGGTCTGGCCAGGGAAAAGAATGTAGGTCTGATAATACGGGTGCCGCTGGCCAGCGGACTTCTCTCAGGAAAGTACACGGCAGAAACACGGTTCGGACCGGGCGACCACCGTTTTTATAACCGTAACGGGATGTTTTTCGACAAGGGTGAGACATTCTCCGGTGTTCCGTTTGAGACGGGACTCCAGGCAGTGGCAAAACTGATACGTCTCTTTCCTGATAACACCCCTCTTGCCCACGTAGCCCTGAGATGGATACTGATGCGTGAAGAGGTGGGTTGCATAATACCCGGGGCATCGTCTCCTGACCAGGTCAGGACAAACCTGGAGGCAGCCTCCTTCCCGCGACTGACAACCGGTCAGATGGATGCCGTCAGAAAGATATATGAAGATGATATCAGGCCGCTGGTTCACCAGCTGTGGTGAGAATGCCAGCCACCAGTTTCCGCCATTCGCCTGCCTAATACCGGCGTTCGCCAGTTGCAGCACTAACAGGGAAGATAGCTTCATGTAGATTTGTGTCATATGATTCCTGGTAGTATCTGTTCCTTATGGAAAAAACAAAAACTGCACTGATAATAGGCGCCGGGATAGGCGGCATAACAACATCGGTCTTCCTCGCGAAAAAGGGATACAGTGTCGATATCTATGAAAAAAACAGCTTCGCCGGAGGACGCTGCGGACAGATAGTGCGCGACGGGCACCGGTTTGACATGGGTGCAACAATGATGCTCATGCCTGATGTCTACCGCGATATCTTCAGGTCGCTGGGAATGAATCTGGAGAATGAGCTTAAGGTAAGGCCACTGGATGATATTTATACGGTTTACTTCAGTGACGGAACCAGCCTCGACTTCTCAAAAGACCGGGAGAGGATGAACCGTCAGCTTGATAAGATGGAACCCGGGAGCGCACAAAAGGCTGAGAAATATGTCACTACGGGTTATCGCCTTTATAAGATGGCATTTGAAAAACTCATCGGCCGCAACTTTACCCGGTTCTTTGATTTCTTCAACCTCAGCAATGTTGTGCTGCTTGTAAAGTTGAAGACCTATATCGGGCACAGCAGGTATACAGCCCGGTTCTTCAGGTCGCAACACCTTCAGATGGCCTATACCTTTCAGAACATCTATGTCGGGCAGAGCCCCTTCAGCGCTCCGGCGCTCTTCTCGATGATACCGGCTGCGGAGCTTACCGAGGGGTCACTCTTCCCTGAGGGAGGCATGCACAGTGTCGTCAGAAGACTTATTGAGGTGGCTGAGGAGCATGGAGTCAGGTTTCATTTCAACAAACCCGTGTCAGGCATAACCATAAAGAGCGGCAGAGCCTCGGGAGTCACTTTCAGCGACGGCGGAGAGGCAGCAGCAGACGTCATAATAGCCAATGCTGATCTCCCGTATGTCTACGGCAACCTGCTGCCACCCTCATTCAAGTCGTGGCGCATAAAGAGGATGCGGTACTCATGCTCAGCCCTCGTTATTCACTGGGGCGTCGACAGACATTATCCCCAACTGGGACATCACAGCGTATTCCTCTCAGACGACTTCCGGGATGGCCTGGACAAGATCTTCAGGGAGAAGTCAATGGGTGAGGATCCCAGCTTTTATGTTCATTCCCCCGTGCATACTGACCCTTCGGCAGCCCCTGAAGGCTGCGACTCCCTGTCAGTCATTGTGGGAGTCGGCCATCTTGACAGGAGACACCCTCAGGACTGGGATCAGATCACAGCCACGGCGCGAAGGACGGTCTTCTCAAGGCTGAAGCAGGTGGGCATCTGCGACCTTGAAGATCATATTAAGTTTGAGATTGTGGCCCCTCCGGCAGCATGGGAGGAAGCATTCAACATAACAAAGGGTTCGGTGTTCGGCAGCCTCGGGCATAATATCCTGCAAATGGGTTATTTCCGTCCTCACAACAGGGACAGCCGGTACAGAAACCTCTATTTCACGGGAGGGAGCACTCACCCGGGCAACGGAATCCCGATGGTGTTGCTCTCGGCAAAACTGGTGTCGGAAAGAATTATCAGGGAACAGAATAAACTATAAGAGGATAATGACTAACACGGAACAATTCGTATCTGCATTTGAATCAATTGATTTTCAAAAGACTGGGATAGGGAGCGGTACCAGGCAGCCCGTACGTGTTACCGTTTCATGCGGGCCATTGATGATCTCATAGATAATCACAAGGCAGAATTCAGCGGTATTGCCGAGGATGACAGGGAACAGTTTACCGGCGATGTTCACAGATGGCTTGACATGCTGCATGATGGCGCAGACATCTCTCCCTTCGGAAGAGAACTGACCGCGACGGTTCAGCGCTTCAGGATTCCGCGCAGGGCTCTTGAAGACTTTGCTGATTCGATGCTTTATGATGTCACACATGACGGTTTTGCCACACTTGATGATTTCATTCATTATTCGGGTGGCGCTTCAGTAGCTCCGGCAACAATCTTTGTTCACCTTGCAGGGCTGCAGGAAAAGAACGGTATATATTATCAACCCCCTTTTGATGTAAGAAGCACTGCACTGCCATGTGCCATGTTCAGTTATTTTGTGCACATAATACGTGACTTCCGCAAAGACCAGCTGAACAACCTGAGTTATTTTGCCGATGATGTGATTGCAAAGCATCACCTTTCGCGCTCCGACATGAGGAATATTGCAAACGGCGCCCGAATACCGGACGGATTCAGAGCCATGATGAGAGAATACCTGCAGATAGCTGACGGTTACAGGAAAGACACACTGAAGGTGATGAATCAGATTTGTCCCCTTCTTGAGCCAAGGTACCGGCTCAGCCTCGAGGTGATCTTCGACCTCTATTTGATGGTCTTCGAGCGTATTGACCCCGATCACGGCACCTTCTCCACAGAAGAGCTCAATCCGACACCGGATGAGACACGGGAGAGGGTCAGGGGCGTGATTGAAAGGTTTAATGCATGAAATCAGGGATTTGGAGTGCAAGACCTTTTAAACCTTTCGACTTTACAGACTTTATGGACTTTATGGACTTTTGACTTTACAGACTTTACAGACTTTATGGACTTTTGACTTTACAGACTTCAGACATCAACCCCTGATCCTATTGAAATTCCACATGTAATGATTATTTTGCAATCTCAATCCGACCTGAGATGCTAAAGCGAATCCCTCACACCTATGTCATTGTCTTCAGCATAGTAGTAGTATGTGCTGCCCTTACATGGGTGGTACCCGGCGGGTCATTCGACAGAGAGACGGTAAGTGTGAACGGCATTGACAGGAATGTAGTTATTCCGGACTCATTTCAGTATACCGAAAGCAATCCCCAGTCGTGGCAGATATTTTCAGCACTCTTCGACGGATTCGTCGAGAGAGCCGACATAATAGTCTTTATACTTATTATCGGAGGTGCCTTCTGGATCATGAATGAAAGCAAGGCCATCGATGTGGCAATCGGATCGGTACTCCGTCTGACTGCAAGAGCGGGTAACAGGGGACTCATAAAAAAGATAGGTGCTGACAACCTTATCTTCCTTCTGATCATGCTCATATTCAGTTTTTTCGGCGCAGTATTCGGTATGAGTGAGGAGACAATCGCTTTCACAATAATATTCGTACCGCTGGCAATTTCAATGGGCTATGACTCCATTGTCGGAGTATCACTCTGCTTTGTTGCTGCGGCACTGGGGTTTGCCGGAGCCTTCCTTAATCCTTTTACTATCGGGATCGCCCAGGGGTTGTCTGATCTGCCACTGTTCTCCGGACTTGAATACAGGCTGTTCATGTGGGTTATTATAAGTGCCGCGGGGTTTGCATATATCCTTGCCTATGCCCGCAAAATCCGCAAGGATCCTCAACGCTCTCCGGTAAGGGAGGACGACAATTACTGGCGCACCCTGCACAGCATGAACGGGGTGAAGATCGAGTATCATACTCCCGCTGCAGCCTGGGTGGTATTCGCCCTGCTCACTGCCGTGATGGCTATCTTTTCATGGGTCAGCCCCATGACATCACTTTCCTTCGGTGAGGGTAAAATAATGCTTCCCGCCATTCCGGTTTTAACCGTATTATTCGTGATAACCGGATTTATTACTCTCAGGAAGTCGGTCCATTTTTTTGTTATCAACATCCTTCTGTTCACGATTTTTTTCCTCATAACAGGCGTCATGGGTTATGGATGGTATATCATGGAGATCGCCACCCTCTTTTTTGCCATGGGGATTGCCGCCGGCATGTCAATGAGTTACGGTGCAAACAAGATAACGAAGCTCTTTCTTGACGGCGTGAAGGACATCCAGTCGGCAGCCCTAATCGTGGGCCTTGCCGGAGGGATAATCATCATCCTTGAAAACGGAAACATAATAGACACACTGTTGTACAAACTTTCCGGATCGATAGCCGGCGCAGGCAAACTCGGGGCTGTCAGCATGATGTACCTGGTTCAGAACCTTATCAACCTCGTGATGCCGTCAGGGTCAGCCAAGGCAGCCCTCACCATGCCGATGATGTCACAGTTCTCAGACCTCATAGGCATCTCGCGGCAGGCAACAGTGGTAGCCTTTCAGCTGGGCGACGGATTCACGAACATGATAACACCCACGTCAGGAGTGCTGCTCGGTGTCCTGAGCGTGGCCAAAATACCATATGAGAAATGGTTCAGATGGGTGCTGCCGCTGATTATAATTCTTATTCTTCTGGGCTTCCTGCTGTTGCTCCCGACAGTTTACCTCTCTCTGAAAGGATTCTAGAAGAGTTATTGAATCTTTTTATCCTTGAATCTGTACCCGCGCTTAAGGCACAAAAAATTACAAATCGTAATAGGTATAATGGTTTTTACATATCTTCAAGATGTTTATCAAATAAAGGAAAGGGGAAAGCATAGGGTAATAAACGGAAGACAATCGCCTGATGCCCTTCCATGTTACTGATAAAACACTAATTATTAATGATATGGATGTACAGATTTTTTATATGCTTGCATTCCTGGTCGGGATCTTTCTCCTTCTCTACCTGAATGATCAATTGCATAAGAGATATGGAATTGCATCAGAGTATACCAGGAAGCTGGCCCACTTCTCAGCCACGGGATCCACTCTTGCTTTCCCGTTGCTCTTTACGTCGCACTGGTATCCGTTCGTCCTTGCACTGGTCTTCTTTCTCATACTGCTTTTGAGTATGAACACGAAGTACCTGAAATCGATTCATGAGATCGACAGGTACTCTGCAGGGAGTTTCCTCCTCCCTCCTGCCATTTACCTTCCCTTTCTTATTTCTGTCAAAGCGGGTGATCCGTTACTTTTTATACTTCCTACCCTGATCCTGGCAGTAAGTGATCCTCTTGCCGGCCTGGCAGGATTTATTTTCAGGGAAGGAAATCCAAAAATAGTTCTCTTCTCCAGGCAGCTGAACAAGACAATATATGGTTCCTCAACCTTTTTCATATCAGCTTTCGCCCTCAGTCTGATCGCCCTGAGTGTCGACACGCACCATTTGGGAGGAGATACCCTTATGGCTGCTCTCTTTATAGCGTCAGCCGCAACAGTTACCGAGATGCTCAGCCCCGGAGGAACGGATAACATTACTGTTCCTGTGATGGTAATTCTTGTTCTTAGTCTTTACAAATTATAACAATACTAATTATCCCGTCTGTCATGACAGCTCCCCGTGAAAAAGAAAACATATACAATGTACCAAACGCACTCAGCGCCTACAGGCTCCTTGTCGCTCCGGTAATCCTTTACCTTGCAGTCACAGGGGCCGAGAAGCCGTTCATCATCCTTATATGCATCAGTCTGATAACAGACATCCTCGACGGATTCATCGCCCGCAGGTTCAACCTGGTGACGAAGATAGGCGGACAGATTGACAACCTGGCCGATTTTGCCACATACATGCTGGCTGTCTACGGTCTCTACAGGTTCAGGTGGGAGGAGGTTGAGCCTCATGCCTGGCTGCTCTGGCTTTTCTTCGCCATCTTTTTTATTTCATACTTCATCGGATGGATCAGGTTCAGGAAGATGCCCGGGCTTCATCTCTATTCAGCTGTCACAGCCGCTTACCTGCAGGGCTTTTTCCTCTTTATGGTCTTTGCCGTTGGCTTCTGGCCATGGCTCTACTTCCTGGCCATGGGATGGGGAACGGTTGCATACATCGAGAAATGCTTCGTGCTGCTGATGATCGACGAGATAGCGCCCGGCAACAAGGGACTTTACTGGGTACTGAAGAAGAAACGAACGCCCAGAGAATAATACGACGACAGGAGACGTTGCATGCAACGCCTCTACTTCTTCATTGCCTTTGTCAGCACACCCATCACGCCCCTGATGAAGGTGGCGGAGGTGAGGACCTTCACCACCGGATGTACCGGTGCACGGCGCCGGGCAGTTGATGTTCGTCCATACCGTCCGGTATCCCTGTCTTTTTCCCTTGCCTTTCTCTCTTCCGCCTCACTCTTCTCCCGTTCCAGCGATGCCATCTTGCGTTCCAGCATCTCGTATGCGCTCTCCCGGTCAATCACCCTTGAATACTTCCTTACCAGACCGGAAGAGCTGTTGATGGAGTCTATCTCCTGTTCCGCAAGTATATCCATCCTGCTCATCGGGGCCCTCATCATGACTGCAGCAAGGGGAGTGGGGATACCTTTCTCATTCAGGGCGGTAACAAGGGCCTCCCCGGTACCGAGTGAAGTGAGAACCTCTTCTGTCTTATAGTATTCCGAAACGGGGAAGTTATCTGCCGTCAGTCTTATCTCCTTGCGGTCATTGGCAGTGAAGGCCCTGAGAGCATGCTGCACCTTCAGCCCGAGCTGGGCAAGCACTGAGGCAGGGACATCCATCGGGTTCTGCGTGATGAAATAGACCCCCACCCCCTTCGAACGGATGAGCTTGACGATTGTCTCTATCTGTTCAAGCAGTGTTTTGCTGGCCTGGCTGAAG
>JALOMM010000157.1 GCA_025455535.1 Bacteroidales bacterium
CTCGCGGCAGGAGGTTATCCGATCGGCAAGGACATCACCCAGGGCTGTTATCTTCAGGTTCGGCCCCGCATTGACAAAATTGAGGGCAGCTCCTGTTCCCCTGCCTCCGCAGCCTATCAGCCCTGCCTTAAGCTCAGGGCCGTCAGGAGCCTTCTCAGGCATGTAGGGTGCTGCTACCTCCTTTTTCTTCGGTGACGAACATGATGTGATGATTGTCGGAACAACGATGCCGGCGGCGCCTGCTGCCGCTGCCTTCTCTAAGAAACTTCTTCTTGAAATACCGGATTTTTTCATGATTGTGTCAAGGTTTTTTCAAAGTTACAAATTATGTTGTCAGTTTTCTGTTGTCTGTTATCTGTTTTTTGGAGTCTGAAGTCTGAATGTCACTAGTCTTAAATCGACAGTCGCAAATCGCAAATCGCAAATCGCAAATCGCAAATTCTCTTGCTCCTTGCCCCTTGCCCCATGCCCCATGCCTCTACTCATACTCCAGCACCACCCTGAACCCCACATGGAAACAGTCAGAGTACCACCATTTGCTTTTCGGCATCTGCGGGTCGGTGCGGAGCCAGTCATCGGTACGTGTATGATCACGTGCCGCACTTCTTACTCCTGCCGCTCCGTCACGGTATGAACCGCCCCTGATGACCTTTTCCGTCGTCCCCTCGTAGGTGTCGGAACAAAACTCGGCTACATTGCCGGTCATGTTTTTCACTCCCCATGGATTGGCCTTCACCGCCGACGGCTCCTGCGTCTTTGAGGGACTGTTGCCCCGGTACACCACAAATGTGCTTATCACGGAAGTGTCTGACCTGGTACCGAAAAGGCCTCTCTTTTCAAATTTATCAGGTTCACCCGCAAAGAAATATGGTGTCTCAGTACCGGCCCTGCAGGCATATTCCCACTCTGCCTCCGTAGGCAGCCTGTACCTCTTCCCTGTCACCTGTGAGAGCCACCGGCAATATGTCTCTGCCGCGTGATAACTCATTGAGATTGCAGGCCGGCGTCCCATGCCCCAGTTCTGATCAGGCTTGCCGTAGGGAGGTGTGGCACCCGTTATGGCATCAACATCCTCCTTCCTGAGGCGTGACCCCTCGGTGTCAGTCGATCTCCCCTCTGAGGCAGTCTGCCTGTAGAACTCCATATATTCATCCCATGTAACCTCTACCTCAGCAATAAAGAAGGAGTCAACCACCACCTGACGCTGCGCCTCATCGCTGTCACGCAGCGGCTCGGTCACCGGACTGCCCATGGTGTAAGTGCCTCCCGGAATGGCTATCATACGGAATGAGACACCCGATCCGGGCACCTGCTCAGTGAAGCTTTCAAATGATGTGACAGTGGCAGGCGACAGGTACAGGGTATCAGCCGGTTTCACCCCTGCCCCGAAACTTTTATTGCTGCCGTGGGTGTAGTCTTTAATGTAATGACCTGCATTGAGATGGCAACTGATGCAGTGCATCTCCTCCCCTTTTTCTGTCATCTGCTTGTAATAGAGATGGGCTTCAGACCCTTCCCGAGTGAGTTTCGCGGGAAACAGATTCTCATGACATTTGACACACGAGGCATTGTAAACATGCTTGACAGCCCTCTCCTGGGTCGATGCTGCCTCCCAGTCGAATTCGGTCGAGTCTTTCGTCCAGTAGCTCCACAGATCACGCATGCCTGTCTTTGCTTTCTCCACCAGGTAACCCTCTCCCTTCGGCGGAAGATGGCATTCAGTGCATGAAATACGGTAACCTGAACGTGTCGCATAATGTACTCCCTGCTTCCAGCTCGATGTTGCCTGCGGATGCACATGGCATAAGGCACAGAAATCATTTGAAGAGGTTGCCTCCACAACCTTGCCCGATCCAAGTATTATAAGTGCGCCTGCAATAAGGCCGGGAATAAACCACAACAGGAACCTTTTCTTCACGAAACAGAGATTAAGGTGGTCAAGATAATAAAAAAACAAAAGAGGAAAACGTCATAAAGGGGGCGAAGGGACCTCCGGTTTTCAATACACCCTTCAGAAACGGTATAATTACTACTTTTGGGGAAACAGGTTTACTATGAAGAAAACATTACTTATCACTATACTTATCCTTGCATCAGTCGCGCTCTCCGCTCATCCGTGGAAGCCGCGGCACTATGTCATTGCAGACACCGACGGAGGGCTTGATGATCTTAAAGCTATATGCATGTTGCTTGCCTCACCGGATGTAAGACTTCTGGCAGTCACAGTCTCTGACGGATATCATAAATCTCCCGATGGTTACAAAATAGTCAGGTCGATGCTTGACGGCCTGTGGCATGAAGGACTTCCTGTGGCATACGGTCATGAGGCGACAGCCCTTATTGAAAAGTGCCTTTCAGGGGAGACATCGCAGGTGTCGTTCATTGCACTCGGATCACTTGAGACAGCGGCTGAGGCAATGGACAAATCACCGTCGTTCATGAAAAAGATAAAACAGATAGTATGGAGCAATGAAGGGCTGCCCGGAGAAGGAGGATTGAATTACAGAATCTCACCGGCTGCCGTTAGCAGGGTTCTGGACGGTCCGTTGCCGGTATACGTAACAGGAAGCGGAGGGGAATCGTTCTATGATGCCGGGTTTTTATCCGAGATAGATGTAATATTCAACCCCTATGCAAAGAGAGTGGCATCAATCATCAGGGACAACAGCTCTCACAAATTCGTCTTCACTGCCTTTGATGAAATGGCTCCCCTGTTCCTCCACTACCCGGAACTCTTTATCGCAGATCAGCCTGACGCAAAAAGCAGAAATTATCATCCTCTGGATATCAGCGCTCTCCGGGAGTCTGCAATGCAGATACTCAGAGGCGAGACCGTACAGAAGATGCAGGTAGTCAAGCGCTTCCCTGCCGACACCTCCTTTTATATGTCAGACATTCAGCCCTTTATTGCAGATATCATTAAGAATCATGGTGAGGCTGAATGGGTCAGCGGAATAATGGCCAATGAGATGCACAGGCATCTGGGTGTCTATGCAATCATCGGAGTAAAGATGGGGATCAGGGCTCGTGAGTATTTCTGCACTGGCGTGGATGAGATGAGGGTCACAAGCCTCTGCGGCAGCATGCCTCCCCTGAGCTGTGCGAATGACGGGATACAACTCAGCACAGGGGCCACCCCCGGTCACGGACTGCTTACTGTCAGCAACGAGGGACCTTTTCTCGCAGGCGCTGACTTTACACATAAGGACCGGACGATAAGGGTCACCCTTAAAAAAGAGTTCGAAAACAAGGTCTCATCGGAACTGAAAGAGATCAACTTCATTTACGGTCTTGACAGTGACATCTACTGGGAGCTGGTGAGGCAGAATGCGATTAAATACTGGCTCTTGTTTGACAGACATGACATCTTTGATATTGAAACCATTAACTAACCTTACTATGAAAAACCTGCCTGCTTTCCTCCTTATCATGCTTGTCGTTACGTTTTTCTCCTGTACACGCAGCATCGAGACACCTTCAATCATTCCTGTGCCGGTAAGCGCTGAGCCGGGCAATGGCAGCTTTGCACTCGGACCTGCTGCCAAAATAAGCTACAATGATGAATCAGCCATGCCTGTGGCATCATTTCTTGCTTCAATGATCAGCAGACCGACAGGATTCATTGTTGGAACGGAATTTGGTGAAAATGGCAGTTTAAGACTGACTATTGATTCGTTAAAACCCTGGAAACCGGAAGAGTATGAGCTGCAGGTCACAAAAAGATATGTTCAGCTAAGGGCCGGCACTCCGGTGGGACTTTTCCGGGGTGTACAGACACTGAGACAGCTCATGCCCCCGGCGATAGAGAGCGAAACCGTCGTCAGCGGCATGAAATGGACAATACCATGCGTGACAGTCAGCGACTATCCGCGGTTTGAATGGAGGGGGATGCACCTCGATGTAAGCCGCCATTTCTTTGACGTCGAATTCATCAAGCAATACATTGACATCCTTGCATTGCACAAGCTGAATGTCTTCCACTGGCACCTTGTCGACGACCAGGGATGGCGTATCGAGATAAAGAAATTCCCGCTTCTTACTGAAGTGGGTGCATGGCGTGTTGACAGGGAAGACCAGCCATGGAATTCAAGAGAGCCTCAGAAACCCGGGGAGAAGCCGACGTACGGAGGCTTCTACACCCAGGAGGAGATAAAGGAAATAGTCGCTTATGCAGCTGAACGGTACATTACAGTAGTACCGGAGATTGAAATGCCTGCCCACGTGGGGTCAGCCCTGGCCGCCTACCCTGAACATTCATGCACCGGAGGTCCGTTTACCGTCCCTCCCGGAGGCGTATGGCCTATCACAGACATCTATTGCGCCGGGAAAGAGGAGACTTTTGCATTCCTGGAGGATATACTCACCGAAGTAATGGATCTCTTCCCTTCTGAATACATTCACATAGGAGGTGATGAGGCAGACAAGACTGAGTGGCGCAAGTGTCCTCTCTGCCAGGCGCGGATAAAGAAAGAGGGACTCAAGGACGAGGCTGAGCTGCAGAGTTATTTCATCAGGCGAATCGAATCATTTATAAGTGCCAGCGGGCGTAAACTAATAGGCTGGGATGAGATCCTCGAGGGGGGTCTTGCTCCCGGGGCGGCAGTGATGTCGTGGCAGGGCTTCGAGGGTGGCATTGCGGCAGCGAAGGCAGGACATAATGTTGTGATGACACCCGTGTCTCACTGTTACTTCAACGTCTACCAGGGTGACCCTGCAACAGAACCGGAGTCATTCAGAGGACTGCTGACCCTTAAGAAGGTTTATTCATTTGAGACTGTGCCTGCGGAGCTGTCACCTGCTGAGGCCGCATACATCATAGGAGCCCAGGGCTG
>JALOMM010000010.1 GCA_025455535.1 Bacteroidales bacterium
GGGGTGGTCCGACTGAGCGGTCCCGAGGCGCAGGCCATTGTGGGGCGCATGTTTCGGCCTCGCTGCCGGTGTGATTTGCCATTGCCGTCACATCGACTGGTTCTGGGAGAGATCGTATCCCCGGAATATGGCCAGGTAGTGGATGAGGTGTTAGTTGCTTAAGACCCAGTGCTATCCTCTTTTTATCATCATCAAAATCAAGTATGACAACATTAAGCTTCTGGTCAAGCTGAACAATCTCTTCCGGGTGGTTAACCCTGCCCCATGACAGATCTGTGATGTGAATCAGGCCGTCAACACCACCGAGGTCAATGAAGACACCATATGAGGTTATATTCTTGACAGTTCCTTCGAGAACCTGTCCTTTTTCAAGTTTTGAGATGATCTCTTTCTTCTGCTGCTCCAGCTCAGCCTCGATAAGGGCTTTGTGTGACACAACCACGTTCTTGAACTCCTGGTTGATCTTCACAACACGGAATTCCATCGTTTTGCCTACATAGACATCATAGTCGCGTATCGGCTTGACATCGATCTGTGAACCGGGCAGGAATGACTCAATGCCGAAGACATCGACAATCATGCCACCCTTTGTGCGGCACTTGATGTAACCGGTAATGATTTCGTTGTTCTCCAGGGCAGAGTTGACCCTGTCCCATGAGTTGTATGCCCTTGCCTTCTTGTGCGAAAGAACAAGCTGTCCCTTCTTGTCTTCCTGGCTCTCAACATACACCTCAACCATGTCTCCTACCTTGAGGTCCGGATTGTAACGGAATTCGTTGAGACTGACTACCCCCTCCGACTTCTGTCCGATGTTGATAACCACTTCGCGGTTATTCATTGAAATAACCTTTCCATCAACCACCTCATCAACGGCAACGGTTGACAGCGTCTCTTCATAAAGCTTCTCCTGGCTTGCACGGCTCTTCTCCGTGGAGAATCCGTCTTTTTCATAAGCATCCCAGTCGAACTCTTCAGGTGATGCCCCTGCGGTGAATGCAACTGCAGCGGCGGCAGCAGCTTCCTCAGCAACTCTCACCTTTTTTACTTTTTTCTCTTTGAGGATCGGCCTCTCTTCGGCCACCTCTTCACCAGCTGATTCGGTAACTACTTCAGTGCCCTTCGCAACTGCTTCATTTGCTTCTGTGTTTTCTGTGCTGATCTCAGCATTTGTAAGGTCTTCATTCAGGTTGTCAGCGACCTTTTCTTTTTTCTCACTCATGTTAAATTTACTTGATTGAAAATTAATAAGTTAGACATTATGTTGTTTAAAAATTGGTTGCAAAGATAGTAATTTTTTTATTCCATTGTCAACAATGATCAGATTTTCAGATGATAAGAAAATCCTGCTTCTTACCGGCAACCGGACTGATTAGATTGACACTTTTTTCTATTTTTGTCATCTGAATTAATCAGAAAACCATATACCATGAGGATAGCTGTTGTAGGGACAGGTTATGTCGGGCTTGTTACCGGAACATGTTTTGCTGAGACAGGTGTAACAGTCACCTGCGTTGATATTGACAGGGATAAGATCAGCCGCCTGCGGATGGCAAAACCTCCGATCTATGAGCCTGGACTGGAGACGATGATACGGCGCAATGCCGAGAAAGGGAGGCTTTTCTTTACTACTGACATTGCCGAAGCAATAGACAAGTGCGAGGTAGTATTCATAACAGTTGGTACCCCTCCCGAAGAGGACGGCAGTGCTGACCTGTCTCACGTGCTCAATGTGGCCAGAGACATAGGGCGCCACATGCAGGACTATATCCTTGTTGTCACAAAAAGCACCGTGCCTGTCGGAGCAGCCGAGATGGTACGGAAGGCTGTGAGCGAAGAGCTTGCAGCCAGAAACACCAAGATTCCGTTCGATGTAGCCTCAAATCCTGAATTCCTGAAGGAGGGAGATGCCATAGAGGACTTCCTGAGGCCTGAGAGGATTGTCATAGGGGTCGATTCTGAAAGGGCTGAAGAGAAGATGCGCAAGCTTTACAAGCCCTTTATCCTGAACCAGCATCCCATACTCTTTATGGACATAGCGTCAGCTGAGCTGACTAAGTATGCTGCCAATGCCATGCTGGCGACAAGGATCAGTTTCATCAATGAGATTGCAAACCTGTGCGACATACTGGGGGCAGACGTTAACCTGGTCAGGAAAGGGATCGGGAGCGACAGCCGCATAGGAAATAAATTTCTTTACCCCGGCGTGGGTTACGGCGGGTCATGCTTCCCGAAGGATATCAAGGCTCTCATCAGGACGTCAGAGGAAAAGGGTTACTCAATGAATGTGATAAAAGCCGTCGACCTGGCCAATGAGCAGCAGAAACTGCGGCTGATGATGAAAATAACCGGGCACTTCGGGCCAGATCTGAAAGGGCTTCTCTTCGCTGTGTGGGGACTCACCTTTAAACCGCAAACTGATGACACGCGCGAGTCACCCTCATTGGTTTTAATCAACAGGCTTCTTGAAGCAGGCGCACAGGTCAAAGTCTACGACCCCGCCGGCATGCCCGAAGTAAAGGCAAAGCTGGGAGACAGGGTAACCTACGCCGGCGACCCCTACCAGGCGGCCGAGGGTGCTGACGCGCTGCTGCTCATAACAGAATGGGCTGAGTTCAGACTGCCCGACTGGGACGAGGTATCTGACAAACTGAAACAGAAGATCGTTTTTGACGGCCGCAATGTCTTCGACCCTGCTGAACTGAAACGGATGGGCTTTATATATTACGGTATCGGACGCAGATAATATCAAAAACAAACAAAACCAAAGATGAAAGGCATAATTCTCGCCGGGGGCGCCGGCACAAGACTCCATCCCATTACCGAGGCTGTCTCCAAACAGCTGCTCCCGGTATATGACAAACCGATGATCTATTACCCGCTCTCAGCCCTCATGCTTGCCGGGATACGTGAGGTCCTGATCATCTCCACGCCGCGTGACCTGCCCAGCTTCCGGGCCCTGCTGGGTGACGGATCAAGGCTGGGAATGCAGTTCACCTATCGTGAACAGCCCTCCCCCGACGGCCTGGCACAGGCTTTTATCATAGGTGAGGAGTTCATAGGCAACGATAACGTCTGTATGATACTGGGAGACAACATCTTCTACGGTCAGGGCCTCAGAGGGATACTGAAAGAGGCAGCCACACTGCAGAAGGGTGCCGTAGTATTCGGCTATTCGGTCAACGACCCGGAACGATATGGCGTCGTAGAGTTCGATGAAAAGTACCGCGCAGTAAGCATTGAGGAGAAGCCGTTGAAACCCAAATCGCACTATGCCGTCACCGGGCTGTACTTCTATGACAACACGGTAGCCTCACGCGCACGCAACCTGAAACCGTCACCGCGCGGCGAACTTGAGATCACTGACCTGAACAGGATCTATCTTAACGAGGGGCTGCTTGAGGTGAAACTACTGGGCCGGGGCATGGCATGGCTTGACACCGGCACCTTCGACAGCCTGCTGCAGGCATCAAATTTTATTGCCACCCTTGAACAGAGACAGGGGCTGAGTGCTTCATGTATCGAGGAGATTGCCTTTTATAACGGCTTTATCACAAGAGAAGAACTGATTGAGCTGGCAAAGCCTCTGGCAAAAAGCCAGTACGGTCAGTACCTGCTGAAAGTGGCAAATGAAATGGACCGGAAATGAAAGTCATAAAAACTGAATTCCCGGGACTGCTCATTATAGAGCCTGACCTCTTCCAGGATGAAAGAGGTTACTTCTTCGAAAGCTATAACAGCCTGAAGTTCGGGAAGGAAGGCATTGATTATTCGCCTGTCCAGGATAATGAATCAAGTTCTGCCAGAGGAGTTATTCGTGGCCTGCATTACCAGGAGGAGCCGTATGTACAGGCAAAGCTTATCAGGGTGATCGAGGGACAGATTTATGATGTAGCCCTCGATATCCGGACAGGATCGCCTACATACGGAAAATGGTGCGGACTGGTCATTGACTCCGATGCAAAGAGACAATTCATGATTCCCAAAGGATTTGCGCACGGATTCTCGGTGCTGAGCGAGAGGGCAATAGTTCTTTACAAGTGTGATAATCACTATTCCCGGGTACATGAGCGGGGGATAAATGCAATGGACCCTTCCCTCAACATTGACTGGATGGTTGAGAAGGGTAAAGAGATCATAAGCTCAAAAGATTCAGAGCAACCCCTGTTCAAAGATACCTCAACAAGTTTTATCTTTAAGGGATGACAACCATTCTTGTTACCGGGTCTGCAGGTCAGCTAGGCAGTGAAATAAGGGAGCGGTCTGTCCGTTACAGCGGGTACAACTTTATCTTCACTGACACCGGAGAGCTTGATATAACAGATGAAAGGGCAACGGCACACTTCATTTCCGCTGCCGCTCCTGCCTGGATCATCAACTGTGCAGCCTATACGGCTGTAGACAGGGCTGAGGAGGAAGAGCAACTTGCAACACTGATCAATGGCAGGGGGGTTGAGAATATTGTCAGTGCCATAAGGGGAACAGGATGCCGGCTGATACATATTTCAACTGACTACGTTTTTGACGGCAGTTCACCGTTGCCGTATACAGAGGATGCTGCAATTGCACCCGCGTCTGCCTACGGCCGGAGTAAGCTTGCAGGAGAGAAGGCTGCGCTTGCATGGCCTCATACAATGGTAATACGCACCTCGTGGCTCTACTCCTCATACGGTACCAATTTCGTCAGGACCATACTCGGAAAAGCGGGCTCCGCCGAAAGCATAAATGTAGTGTTTGATCAGGCCGGATCACCCACATATGCGGCAGACCTGGCTGCTGCCATAATCGAGATCATCAGCGGAGTAATACAGAACAGGCATCCCTACATACCCGGTATCTTCAACTACTCTGACGAAGGCGTATGCAGCTGGTATGACATTGCAAAAGAGATAATCAGTGCAGCTGGCTCTCCTTGCGCGGTCAATCCGGTGAGGAGCTCTGCATATCCTTCAAGGGTTAAAAGACCTTCGTACAGCGTACTGGACAAGAGCAAGATCAAGGAAACATATAATCTTGTCATCCCCCACTGGCGTGTCAGCCTGAACAATTGTTTAACAAAAATCAACACCATATGATCAACATCGACGAAATCAGGAAAAAGGCCACCCTCTGGCTGGGAAATGAGTTTGACGAGGAAACCCGCAATGAGGTAAAGAACATGATGGAGAACGACGAGAAGGGACTCATTGATGCTTTTTACCAGGATCTTGAATTTGGCACCGGCGGGCTGAGAGGCATCATGGGTGCAGGGACGAACAGGATGAACCGCTATACTCTCGGCATGGCTACACAGGGGCTTTCGAACTACCTTAAGATGCATGCCGCCAATCCGTCGTCCATAAAGGTGGCAATAGCCTATGACAGCCGTAACAACAGCACCTATTTTGCCAGGGTGGCGGCTGACATTTTTGTGGCAAACGGCTTCACCGCATATCTCTTTGAGTCTCTGAGACCAACACCTGTGCTCTCGTTTGCAGTACGGCATCACGGCTGTGACGCCGGAGTGATCATCACAGCATCACATAACCCTAAGGAATATAACGGCTATAAGGTCTCATGGAACGACGGCGGACAGGTTGTCTCTCCTCATGACAGGGGGATCATTGACGAAGTCAGGAAGATAAGGTCAGTCAGGGAGATAGCATCCGGAGGCGATCAGTCAAAAATCATCTTTATTGGTGAAGAGACTGACAAAAAGTATATGGAAGAGGTGAGAAAACTAAGCCTAAACAGCGAGATCATCAGAAGGCATGCTGACATGGGTATCGTTTATACCCCGCTCCACGGAACGGGATACAAAATGGTCCCTGAGGCGCTGGCCATGTATGGTTTTACAAATATATACCCGGTCAGGGAGCAGAGCATTACAGACGGCAACTTCCCAACCCTCCATTCACCAAACCCGGAGGAACCCGGAGCTCTTGCCATGGCGCTTGACCTGGCACGTGAGAAGGGTGCCGACCTGGTGATGGCCACAGACCCTGATGCCGACAGACTGGGCATTGCCGTCAGAAAGCCGTCAGGCGAATTCGTCCTTCTGAACGGAAACCAGACAGGGGCACTGCTGACATGGTATATCATCTCGGAGAAGAAGGGTAAGGGTGAACTCAAGGGTAACGAATACATAATTAAAACTATTGTTACATCTGATCTGCTTGACAGTATAGCTGAGAAGAACTCTGTGGAATGTTTCAATGTCCTGACCGGCTTTAAGTTCTTTGCAGAGATTATGAGAGACCTGGAAGGGAAGAAGAAATACATCGGAGGCGGCGAAGAGAGCTTCGGCTACCTGCCCGGCGACTATGTAAGAGACAAAGATGCAGTGTCTTCCTGCGCCCTTATTGCAGAGATAGCGGCATGGGCCCGTGATCACGGCAAATCATTGTGGGAACTGCTGCTCGACATCTACGCTGAGTACGGACTGTACAGGGAAAAGCTGGTAAACGTCGTCCGCAAGGGTGCCGAGGGTGCTGCGGAGATCAGGAAGATGATGGAGGACTTCAGGAGCAATCCCCCTGCAGCTATCGACGGCAGCAAGGTTGTGAAGATTAATGATTACCTGCTTCTGACATCCGCTGACCTTCTTACAGGGAAAAAGATCCCGCTTCCTCTTGAGAAGTCCAATGTGCTGCAATTCTTCCTTGAAGACGGAACGAAGATATCTGTCAGGCCTTCAGGCACGGAACCGAAGATAAAGTTCTACTTCAGTGCCAGGACAGCTCTCGGAAATATATCGGAATTTGAAGCATCATGGAAGTCTCTCGAGGAGAGGATTGATGGCATCATTTCAGATCTGAAACTGTGACCTCGGCGATGCGCAGGTTGCGAGTCACCAAATGCGGCCTTCCCCTTTCCCTTGCCCCTTGCCCCATGCCCCGTGCCTTTATTCCCCTATTATCTTGATAAGCACACGTTTGCGGCGCATGCCGTCATACTCGCCGTAGAAGATCTGCTCCCAGGGGCCGAAGTCAAGCCTGCCGCCTGTAATGGCTGCCACCACTTCGCGCCCCATCAGCTGCCGCTTCATGTGTGCGTCAGCATTGTCTTCGAAACCGTTATGGCGGTATTGTGAGTGAGGCTTCTCGGGTGCAAGCTTCTCAAGCCACACCTCGAAATCATGGTGCAACCCCCCTTCGTCATCATTGATGAACACCGAAGAGGTGATGTGCATGGCATTAACGAGCACAAGACCCTCCATAATCCCGCTGTCGCGGAGACACTCTTCAACCTGCCGGGTTATATTGACATAATCGCGCCGGTGAGGAGTCTCAATCCATATCTCTTTTCTGTACGATTTCATTGTCCTCTTTTATGTAGTCATTCAGTCAAATCTCATCCTTCGCCCCTTACCCCATGCTCTTTGCTCCTTGCTCCTTGCATCACCCCCTGAACCACCTGTCAGGGAAGTTAACGAGGTAAACCTTTTCCGTAGCCCTGGTAAGTGCAGTATAGAACCACCTGAGATAATCTATCGTCGGTTCCTGGCGGCTGAACATACCCTGGTCAATAAAGACCCTCTCCCACTGCCCTCCCTGAGCCTTATGGCAAGTGACGGCATAAGCAAACTTAATCTGAAGGGCATTGTAATAAGGATCATTTCGCACCGCCTCAAACTGTTTCCTTTTAGATTTTATCCCCGGATGATCGGCCAGAACGGCGAAATAGAGCTCACGGGACTTCTCTGCGGAGAGCGACGGTGTATCCATCATCAGTGTGTCAAGCATAACCCTGGCCTCCAGCTCCCTGTCCGAATCGCGAAACCAGAGTGTCATCTCAGCAAACCTCATCCCGTATAACTCCTCATATTTTCTTATCCTGCGGACCTCTGCAATGTCGCCGTTGGCGATGAAAGAGGCTCCCTCCTCATCCTTCAGCCAGAAGTAGTTGTTCTTTACCACCATAACGATATCGCCCGAGCTAATCTCCTCGTCGCGGTAGAACACCCTGTTGCGTATACCCTGGTTGTAACGGTTGGCCAGACTGTTTGAATTCACGACCACGATAGCCCCGTCGGTGCCGCACCTGTCATACGCTTCCGTGAGACGCTCGATGAGGTCGTTGCCTCCAAGGCGTTCAACATCGGTGTAACCATCGAGTGTCATCTCCGGCACTGACAGGTCGCCGTCGCTTACCTGCCGTCTCACAGCCGTGGCATTCATCAGTATGCCTGAGCCCTCGCTCTGCCTTATTACCTGACGCAGCTCGAAGGTATGTATGGCGAATCCTGTGCTCCTCAGCACCTCCTCATCGAGGGCCGGACTTACAATTGATCCTACAGGAGGCAACTGTGCCACATCACCCACAAGGACAAGCTTGCAGTCAGTGCCGGTGTATACATACTCTATGAGATCCTCCAGCAGCCTGCCACTTCCGAACACCGATCCCTCAGAAGACTCGGCAGGTATCATCGACGACTCGTCAACGATGAAAAAGGTCTCCTTATGGAGGTTGCGGTCAAGGACAAACTTACCCACTCCGTCGGTAGCCGACTTCTGCCTGTATATCTTGCGGTGAATGGTGCAGGCCTCTTTACCGGAGTATGATTGCAGCACCTTGGCAGCCCTGCCTGTCGGAGCCATCAGTACAAACCTCTGTCTGAGGGTTGAGAGTGTATTAACCAGAGATGCAATAACACTCGTCTTGCCAGTCCCGGCATAACCAGTGAGAAGAAAGATGACATCATTCGAATTTTCCGACACATATGAGGCAAGCATCCGCATGCAGTCAGACTGATCCGGTGTGGGTATGTAGCCGAGATTTTTCTCAAGCAACGAATAGATGTTCTCCTTTCTCATTTTCTTTGAACAATCCGGATATCAGTCTGCTTTTTTTTTAAATTTGCACAAAGTTACTCAAACATTCCATCAGAAAAGATATGAAAACGGCTCTCAACATTGTATTTGCAGTAATCATTGTGGCACTTGCCTATTTCCTGATTGAAAGCATCATGAAACCGATACGGTTCAACCGGGAAAAAGATGCCAGGGAAGGTGCCATAAAGGAGAGACTTATTGACATCAGGACAGCACAGGAGACCTTCAAGGCGGTGAAAGGGTACTATACAGGCAGTTTTGATACGCTCATTACTTTCCTCACCACCGACTCCCTCCCGCTCATTTTCCGCCTCGGCTCCCTGACTGATGAGATGATAGCTGACGGTATCACCAGTGAAAAGGAGGCTGTAAGAAAGGGACTTATAAAGAGAGACACTTCATATATACCGGTAAGAGACTCGATCTTCTATCAGGGTTATCCTCTTGAATCACTGAGGTTTGTACCGGGGATGGAAAATACAGAGTTCCAGATGTCAGCCACAAAGGTGATGACAACATCACTTGTACTGGTAAATGTCTTTGAGGCATATGTGCTTAATGACGTCTTCCTGAAAGACCTTAACCGCCAGCTTGTGGTCAACTATAACGAACAGAGAACCAAGACCACCGGCTTCCCCGGGATGAAGGTGGGCGATGTGAAGGTACCCAACAACAATGCAGGGAACTGGGAGGACTGATGACTCAGTCGCAGAAATATCCCATGGAGCTCTTCGACGAGACCCTTGACATAAACGCGACCGAAAATTACGATCTCAGCCTGGAACTGTCTGAAGATGGACTCTCTTTGGCTGTTCTTGATCTGCTTCGGGGGAAATTTGTCCTTCTCAGGCACTACCCGATCGATTTTCACGGAAACAACGCGCCTGGATCGCATGCTGAAATAATCGGATCTGATGATTTCCTGAGGAGACATTTCAGAAAGGTCTTTATCATAACTCCTTCTCCTCATTTTACCCTTGTTCCGTCTGCTGTCTTCGATCCGTCACTGAGGGATGACTATTTCCGTTTCAGTCACAGCACCCGGTCTGACACCAGGATAACAGCCAATAACCTCCCTTTTCCGGGTGCTGCGGTGCTTTTCGCGCCTGACAGGGAAATAAGTGAGGCAGCATCCTCACGCTGGCCCGGTGTGACCCCCTGGCACCACACAAAACCTTTGCTGCAACATATTTCCGCGGTATGCCGCTCTTCAGAGGAACGTCATATTCACCTTCATTACGAAAAGAGCTTCATCACGGTCATAATTGCTGAAAAAAGAAGCCTGGCCTTCTGCAACAGTTTTATCTGTCCGGATGCATCAGATGCAGGTTATTATCTGTTCAGTGTGCTTGAGAACCGCGGGATAAAATCAGATGAGTCAATTCACCTCAGCGGCACTGTTGAGCCATACAGTGAAGCCCATCTGGCAATATTAAACTATGCTGAGAATGTTAAGTTTGCCTCTCCGGTGATAAGACAGGGATTCAGCTATGTCATGCATGATACTGCTCACCACCGGTGGCTCAATCTTTTTACTGCCGCATCGTGCGAATAATTGGGGGAGAGTTTAAAGGAAGGCATATCGATCCGCCGGCAGGCTTCAGGGCCCGCCCTACCACTGACTTTGCACGTGAGAGCCTGATGAACATACTGAATAACAGGTATGATTTCACTGCAGTGTCCCTGCTCGATCTTTTTGCCGGATCGGGTGCTATCAGTTATGAATTTGCCTCACGGGGATGCAGGGAGCTTGAACTTGTTGAAACTGACAGGCGCTATTGTGAATTCATCAGCACTTCATTCCGCACTCTCGGTATCAGGTCAGCGAGAGTACACAGGATAGACGTCCGTGACTGGCTGAAGATATGCCATAAACAATATGATATTATTTTTGCCGATCCGCCTTACGCACTTTCATGGTTGAAAGAACTCCCTGATATGGTTCTTGCCTCAGGAGCCGTGCACCAGGAAAGCCTGTTTATTCTTGAGCATCCAAAATCGCTTGATTTCAGCAGCCATGTTGCAATAAAGGACCACAGAAAATACGGGAACGTAAATTTCAGTTTTTTCCAGCCGGCTCTCCAGAAAATTTGTTAATGATTGGTTAATGATCCGCATTTTATCGGTTAATCATGACATTTTTCATTACAGGGATGCCGCAAAAAGGATATTTTCCGGTCTTTATATGTGAATTGATTTCTTTATTAACTCAAACCTTTTGACACATGAGAAAACTACTACTAACCAGTATGATCTTCTTTTCAGTGGTTCTTTCGTTGCTGGCTCAGCAAAAAACCATTACAGGAGTGATCACAGACAAGACTGATGGCTTGCCTATAATAGGGGCAACCATACAGGTCGAGGGTACATCATCAGGGAGTGTTACCGACCTTGACGGCAAGTACTCGATCAGCGCAGCCCCCGGGGCTATTCTAGTTTACAGGTTCATCGGCATGAAGACACAGCAGGTAACTGTCGGTGCTGATAATGTGATAAACATTATAATGGAACCTGATGATATAGGCCTTGACGAGATCGTCGTTGTAGGATACGGCTCAGCCATCAAGAGGGAGCTTACCGGCTCCATCACCAAGGTAGAGACCAGGGGCATAGCCGAGATGCCGACAGCAAGCTTCGAATCGGCCATACAGGGTAAAACCTCCGGCGTTTTCATCGAGCAAGCCAGCGGCAAACTGGGAGAAACCGTAAAGATGAGGATCAGGGGGTCATCATCAGTGTCAGCAAATAACCAGCCCCTGTATGTGGTCGACGGCGTGCCCATCACCACCCAGAGTCTCTCAAACGAAGACAACCAGCCTACAAGCCCCCTGGCTGACCTGGCAATGACGGATGTGGAGTCCATTCAGATCCTCAAGGATGCATCAGCAGCCGCCATCTACGGTTCAAGGGCATCAAACGGCGTGGTCATCATTCAGACAAAGAGGGGAAAGAGCGGAGCAACGAAGTTTGACGTTCAGTACACCACCGGCATCAGCGAACCCAGCAGGCTCATGGAATGGCTGAATGCTGATCAGTATCTCGAACTGTTCAATGAGTCAATGGACAACGTTTCCGACGAAGATGGTTTAGTCTGGGGCTGGTTACCCAAAGATGAATTCTGGGAGTACTTTGTCGGGTCGCAATGGGATGACGGTAATGATACCGACTGGCAGGCAGAAGCCTTTCAGAAAGGCTCTCTCAACAGGATCAATCTTTCTGCCAGCGGAGGCACAGGCAACACTACATTCTATAGCGGCGTAAGCTATGACGATACAAAAGGTATACTTCGCGGCAACACCATGAACAAGCTAAGCGCACGTTTAAACCTTGATCAGAAAGCAACTGAGAAATTTAGCTTCGGGATGCAGATGAACATCATCAGGACAGAGATGGAAAGGGTAGAGAATGACAACGCCTATGCCACTCCCCTGCAGCTTGTAGCCCAGACGCCACTGACAACGGTTTATGATCCGGAGACGGGTGAACTCAATACAAACACCATTTATTACAACGGTCTTATATCGCTCAGGGACGGATCCAACAACCAGACTTCCTTCAGGTCTCTTGTAAACCTCAACGCACAATACAATATCTTCAAGAATCTCGCTTTCAGGAGCGAGTTCGGGACAGACATCTACGACCTCAGGGAGAAGAACTTCTTCGGACGCGAAACAATTGGTGCAGGTCCTGCCGGTGAGGCCCAGAACCGCTCTGTAAGAGTCATCAACTACAACTGGGAGAACTACCTCACTTATAACAAGGCATTCGGCGTTCATAACATCAATGCCGTTGGCGGCATGTCATACCAGCAGGCCAACTCCACAGGTTCAAATATTTATGGAAAGGGATTCCCCACAGATGATTTCACCAACATTGAAAATGCAGCAGAAGCAACTGACTTTTCAAGCTGGGAAGATGCCTCCTCGTTCCTGTCGTACTTCGCCCGCGCCAATTACAAGGCCAATGAGAAGTACTTCTTTACAATCAGCGGACGTGTAGACGGATCATCAAGGTTCGGTGTAGACAACCGTTATGGATTCTTCCCTGCAGGATCGGCAGGATGGATCATCACCCAGGAGGATTTCATGGCAGGTATTAAAGATGTCCTCAGCTACCTTAAACTGAGAGCAAGCTATGGTCTGACAGGTAATTCAGGTATTCCTGATTATGCCCACCTCGCACTTTACACCGGCGTCAACTACGCAGGCAGAAACGGGCTTGAAGCCACTCAGCTTCAGAGCCGCGAACTGGGATGGGAGACTACAGCGCAGATGGATATAGGCATCGACTTTGGCTTATTCAACAACAGGCTGACCGCTGAGGTCGACTATTACCGGAAGAATACGACTGACCTTCTCCTCTACCGGACGCTGCCGTCTACCTCCGGCTTCACAGGGGTCTGGAGCAACGTCGGGGAGCTTAAGAACAACGGAGTGGAATTTTCATTGCATGCTAATATCCTCACCGGCGCGCTTACCTGGACGATGGATTATAACATGGCATTCAATGAAAATACCATCATAAGCATCGACGGCCCGGAAATTACTCCGAACGGCTTTAACTACGTCATTGAAGGCCAGCCTATAGGTGTTTTCAAAATAGTAAAGTATGCAGGAGTGGATCCGGACAATGGTGATGCATTGTACTACCTGGGACCTGACAGCAACGAGACAACCAACAACTATAATCTTGCCGAACCGCAGATAGTTGGTTCGCCCAATCCGGATTTCACCGGAGGCTTCAGCAACTACTTTAAGTACAATGGGTTCGATCTGAACATACTTACAAGCTTCGTATACGGTAATATGGTATATAACGGCGCCGGCGTCTACCAGTCTGCAAATGCTGACTGGTTTGACAACCAGACCGTAGATCAGATGAACAGATGGCAGAACCCGGGCGATATAACAGATGTGCCGCAGGCACGCCTGGGTGACGGAAATGGTACCAAGGCATCAAGCAGATACCTCTCAGATGCCTCTTACTTCAGGCTGAGGAGCATTAACCTGGGATACAATCTGCCGGCATCAATTGTAAGCAGAATGAAGATGTCGTCACTTAGAGTGTACTTCGGCGTTCAGAATCTTTACACCTTCACCAATTACAAGGGCTGGGACCCCGAAGTGAACTATACCGGTACTAACCGCAGTACCCAGAACACGAACATTATCCAGGGCTACGACTTCTATACGGCACCACAGGCCAGAACATATACCCTTGGTATTAACCTCTCATTCTAACCTTAAAGAACTATGGTCATGAAAAATATGATAACAAGAAATAAAATATGGATACTGCTGGTGCCCGTGCTTGCGCTTCTCTTCTCATGCAGCGAGAAGCTTGACATCAGGCCCAAGCAGTCGATTGATGCAGAGGCGGCTCTTACAACGCCTGACAATATCCAGGCAACACTTATCGGAGCCTATCTTACAGCCCGCAGCGCAAACATCTTTGGGTCACAGTTCAACGAATACAGTGAGCTCTATGCTACTACCGGTGATATGATATTCATCGGCACATATCAGCAGCCCAGGGAATTCGAAGACAAAGAAGCTACGGTAACTAACAGCTACGTTTCAGGAACCTGGATTGATGGTTACCAGCTGATAAATATCTGCAACACTCTCCTCGATGAAGAGACCCTTGCCATCCTCGATGATGAGGACAAATCAAGGATCGAAGGGGAAGCACGCTTTCTGAGAGGATGGGTGATGTTTGAGATGATAAGATACTTCGGCCTGCCTTATGAGCCCGGACAGGCAAACAGCCAGCCGG
>JALOMM010000011.1 GCA_025455535.1 Bacteroidales bacterium
GAAGCTGTTGTCATACTTCACTTCGGGTTTGGTGACAGCAACCGGTTTGCCCACCGTCGTATACGCTGCAGACTCCTCGAATGTGAAGCTTGTCGCAATCGGTCCCCCCTCTGCGATGTCCATGGCATAGAGATGCCAGTGTTCATCGAGCTCGGCTGTCATGACCAGCTCAAAAGTGTTTTCACCGGTCTTCTCGCTTTTGAAACTCCATGTGACAGGCTCAAGCACCTGTGCATTAACCGTCACTGCCGTAAAAAGCAGGAAAAGGATAGCAAACGTTCTTCTCATCATTTTCTATTTCCTATAAAGACACCTGAATGCCTGTTTGGTACTACCTGTAACGAATAATTTATGATCAATGTTTAACCACGATGCAAAGAAAAGAAGTTTTTTCCATAATGCTTTCACAAAACAGGCATGCCAGTCATATCATAAAGACTTGACATGTAATATTCTGAAACGTACCTTTGATAGATGTGAAAGGGGTCGTCATAAATGATGAAACCAGAAAGGGCTGCTGACTGTTATGAAAAATAATTTCCTCGGGATTGACATCGGATCGGTATCTGTTGCAGTTGCCGTAACCGAAGAAGGCAACAGGATAATTCATTCCGGCTATGCCTTTCATAACGGACGGATTGCAGAGACACTTCAAGCCCTGCTCGGGAAAATTGACTTAAATAGCATCAGGGCTCTCGGATATACTTCATCATCACGCTCCATCATTAAAAGGGGAAGATCGGTTGACTCAAGGGTGGCTTATATCACTGCAGCCAGGCATCTTCATCCCGATGTAAGATCATTGCTGATAATCGGTGCCGAGAAATTTGGCCTTATAACCTTCGATGAAAACGGCGAGTACAGCAACTACAAATCAAACAGCTCCTGTGCGGCCGGCACAGGCAATTTCCTCGATCAGCAGGCAGAAAGACTGAACCTCGAAGACATCCGGGAATTCAGCAGAATAGCTTATGAGAATAGAGGCAACATCCCTTTGATAGCCTCACGGTGCGCCGTTTTTGCCAAAACCGATCTTATCCATGCCCAGCAGGAGGGCTTCTCACTCCCGGAAATATGCGACGGATTATCGTACGGACTGGCAAAGAATATTGTTGACACTGTATTTAAAGGCAATGCCCTGGATGAGGTTGTTGCAGCCGGCGGAGTCGCTCTCAATAAGGCAGTCATCATTCATATTGAACAACTTACCCGACTCCGGATCACCGTCGATGAGTATGCCCATGTTTACGGTGCAGCAGGGGCCGCGATTCTTTCAGCGGAAAACGTGGCAGAGTTTGACGAACAGCCATTATCCCTTGATGATCTCATATCACCTGAGAAAAAGGAGAAGAAGTATTACCATCCGCCACTGCAGCTGAAGCTTTCGTCCTACCCAGACTTCGAGGCTCATGATAGATACGAGTTCCGCTCCTCCATGTTCCCGTCGATGAAGCCCGTCGAGGTCGATAAGTACTCGTCCGTGACAGGATGTGACGCAGGAGCTCTCTTTCTTGGTATCGATATCGGATCAACAAGCACAAAGGCAGTCCTGGTTGACAGGAAAAAAGAGGTGGTGGCGGGGTTCTACACCCGCACGTCAGGCCAGCCGCTGCAGGCTGTGCAGGTTATCTTCGAGGCCATATGCGATTATTCGGAGAAACGTAAGGTCAGCTTCACCGTCTCTGGTGCAGGGACAACCGGTTCAGGGAGAAAATTTACCGGCAAAATCATCGGTGCCGACATCATCCTCGATGAGATAACAGCTCATGCCAGGGCTGCCTATGAACTTGACAGCGAGACAGATACCATTATAGAGATTGGTGGGCAGGATTCCAAATTCACAACCATGCGCAACGGTATGGTCACTTTTTCCGTGATGAACAACGTCTGTGCCGCCGGAACGGGGAGCTTCATCGAAGAACAGGCAAAAAGACTAGGCTGCTCACTCGATGAATATGCCCAGCGGGTTGAAAAGGTCAGGTCTCCGATGGCGAGCGACCGCTGCACTGTCTTCATGGAGCGCGACCTCAACCATTACCTGATGGCAGGTTATGCAACTGATGAGATCCTTGCAGCTGTGCTCCACTCAACATGCGAGAACTACTTCACCAGAGTTGCTTCGAGAGTCTCAATTGGAAACCATATCTTCTTCCAGGGGGCGACAGCCAAAAACAGGGCTCTCGTTGCTGCCATGGAGCAGAAACTCAGCAAACCGGTGATGGTCTCAAGGTATTGCCACCTGACCGGGGCCCTCGGCGTTGCACTTGAATTGTCTGACCAGAATGTCACCGCAACCAAATTCAGGGGACTCGACCTTTATAAAAAATCCATCCCCGTCAGGTCTGAAGTATGTGAACTGTGCACGAACCACTGCAAGCTTAAAGTTGCTGAGATAGACGGCCAGACAGAGGCATACGGTTTCCTGTGCGGCAGGGATTACCATATACACAAATTCGTCAGGAACAGGTCTCTCAGCTTTCAGCTTATCAGGAAAAGGAAAGAGCTCTTCAGGCTTTCTCCTTCATCCGGCAGGAAAACAATAACCATCGGCATACCGGCCGGATTACACCTTTTCGAAGAGATACCCTTCTGGCAGAAGTTCTTCGACCTCCTTTCATTCAGGACTGTCACCAGCGAAGTATACATGAATCCGGCGAAGGATGGCAAGAACCTTTGCGGCGCCGAGTTTTGCGCACCCATCGCCGCCATGCACGGACATGTTGACTATCTGAATGATAAGGCCGATCTAATATTCCTGCCGGTATACATCGAGGAGCCTCAAGAGATGAAAATGAACAAACAGTATTGTTATTACACACAGTTTGTTTCGTCAGTTATTTCTGTCAGGAAAAATCTGAATACCGGGAAAAAACTGCTGACACCTGTGCTGAGATCTTCCCAGGGTGAGATATTCATGCGCATGGAGCTTTACAGGATGTTCAGATCTGCCGGTATCAACGACATCGGATTTCTTAATATCAGCCGGGCGTATGAAAAGGCATTGAATCATGTGCGCTCTGCAAATGAGAAATGGAGATCTCTTTATGAAAGCGGGACAAAAGATCTGAATGACATCCATATCATGCTCCTGGGACGTCCATATACGGTTTTGTCACCGGCAATGAACAGTTCCATCCCTGAGATCATAGAAAAGATGGGCATAACCACTTTTTATATGGACATGATGCCTGACAGGCAAACCGATGGTATGATAACCGAAGATCTGATCAGGACTGTTAAATGGAAGTTCGCCTCGAAAATATTGCATGCTGCAGAGCTGGCTGCAAGGACAGACAACTGTTATCCCGTTCTGATAACTTCATTCAAATGCTCACCTGACTCGTTTGTAATTGAATATTTCAGGGAGATACTGGATAACTACGGTAAGCCTTACCTTATCCTGCAACTCGACGAGCATGACTCGACCGTCGGCTATGAAACCAGAATTGAGGCTGCAGTAAGAGCCTTCCGCAATCACCGGAAAAGGGAGAAGGAAGAGGTAGAGAGCAAGCAAACCGCAGGGCCCTTCAGAAGATCAGCCGGGGAGGCTGAAGATGCCCTGTTGACTGATAATTCATTACAACAGCATGTCAGGTCGCTTGTCCGCGATGCCTCAGCGATCCTCAAAACACACTCCATCGATTTCAGGCTTTTCAGCCGGGAGATTCAGAAGGCTGAAGCCCGCGACAGCATTATATCAAGGACAGTTGTCTCCGGGTCAAAGAACCTGGGCAGCAAGACTCTGCTGCTGCCTTCATGGGATCCTTACACCGGGCCACTGCTGGAAGCGGTTCTTCAAAACAGCAATATTAATGCCCGTCTTGTAGACAGCACCGCTGAATCAATGCAGAGAAGCCTGAGCCTTAACACCGGTCAGTGCCTGCCGCTGAACATTATTGTCCAGGACTCCATCGATTATATTGAAGCTAACAGGCTCGATCCGTCCCGTACTGCAATATGGATGATGAAGACAAAACTGTCGTGCAACCTCGCCATGTTCCCCTGGTTCATGAAGAAGATGCTTGAAGATTACGGCAGAGGGATGGAAAATGTTTCAGTCTACATGGGCGATGTCATATTCTATGATTTTTCACTGCAGACGGCAATAAATGCCTACCTGGCCTATATGTTCGGCGGATATATCCGCAAGATAGGCTGCACTGTCCGTCCGTATGAAATCATTGCCGGAAGCACTGACACCGTGATCAGTCTGTCGCTCTCAAGGCTGCGCTATGCATTCCTTAACGATAAGTATAAGGAGGAGATAGTGGAAAAGATCATAAGCGACTTCGAATCCATCCCCGTAACAAGGACACAGCGGCCAAAAGTTGCAATATTCGGCGACCTGTATGTAAGGGACAATGACCTGATGAACCAGGATCTGATAAGAGCGATTGAAGAAAACGGAGGGGAGGTCATCACCACTCCCTACAGCGAATACATGAAGATCATTGCCGATCCGATTATTGAAAGATCCCTGAAGGAGGGCCGCTATGGTGATTATGTCAAGATCAGATTCCTGAAGTCACTAATACCTCTTGTTGAGGAAAAGTACAGGAAGTACTTCGCAAGGTTTACCGGGGAGGCTAATTTTGCCTCCTCCGACGAGATGGATGAGTGGCTTAATAAATTCGGTCTGAACATACTGCAGAAGGGAGAGTCATTTGAGAATATACTGAAGATTCACAGTCTTGTCACGCAGCACCCTGACCTCGACCTGTTCATACAGACAAACCCTTCATATTGCTGTCCGTCACTTGTAACTGAGGCCATGAAGTCAAGGATAGAGGAGGTGACGGGTGTACCGGTGCTGACAATCGAGTATGACGGGACGGCAGGGTTTAAGAATGAAGACCTCATACCGTACCTGAAATACCGGAAAAAGAAGGTGATGGCGGGGTGAGGCAGGATTTGCGATGTGCGATTTGCGATTTGCGAATTGCGAATTGTCTGATTGCACGATTGCACGATTGCACGATTGCACGATTGCACGACATGAGACCTCAGACAGCGCAGCGTATAGACTAACAATACCATGAATAAACCAAAGATTGAATTCCCGCAGAACGGCCTTGACGGCGACGAAATTATCTCCCGGCTGAAGGAGCTGAAATCGAACGACGCTTCATGGCGTAACGGCCGTATGTTCGGCTATGTATACCATCCGGGTACCAGGGAGGCGAAGACCATCGAGCAGGCATACCAGCTCTTCTTTGCCGACAACGCCCTGAATCCTTCTCTCTTTGCCTCACTGAAGACACTTGAGAACGAGACCGTCGCCATGGTGGCGAACTTGCTCCACGCGACGGAGGAGTGCGCCGGCAACATGACCACAGGCGGATCGGAGAGCATCCTCGTGGCTGTCAAGACGGCACGTGACTGGGCAAAAAGACACAGACCCTTTATCAGGGATCCGGAAATAGTCGCCCCGGTGACCATCCACCCGGCATTCTCCAAATCGGCAGACATGGTAGGAATACATATCAGGTACGCCCCGCTGAACCCTGACAAGAGGGCAAACCCCGCAGAGGTGGAGAAGCTGATAAACGGCAACACAATCATGATCGCAGTGTCGGCACCCTGCTATCCTTACGGCGTCATTGACCCGGTTGAAGAGATCGCCGCGATAGCCCTCAGAAATGAGCTTTTGATGCACGTCGACTGCTGTATGGGCGGACTGATGCTCCCCTTCGTCGAGAGGCTGGGTTACCCGGTCCCTCCGTTCGACTTCCGGGTCAGGGGAGTGACATCGATATCCGCTGACATTCATAAGTACGGCTATGCTTCAAAAGGATCATCAGTGACCATCTACAGGACTCATGAGCTCAGGAAGTTCCAGTATTTTGTCTTCAGCGACTGGCCGGGAGGGCTCTATGCCGCACCCACCATGCTGGGAACAAGGTCAGGAGCACCCATTGCCGCAGCCTGGACTGCCCTGAAGACAATAGGTATGGACGGCTACCTGGAGATGGCCGGGGAGGTCATGAACAGCACAAAAAAGATGCAGGAAAGCATTAACTCCATTCCCGGATTCAGGGTGATAGGTGAGCCGGCAATGAGCGTCTTTTCGTTCACCTCTGACAGGCACGATATCTACCTTATAGGCGACGAGCTGGCAAGGAGCGGCTGGAACCTCGACAAGCTGCAGTTCCCCCCTGCCCTGCATATGACAATATCCAATCTTAACTGCGGCCATGAGGATGAATTCATTGCCGCACTCAAAGAGGCGATAGCTGTTATTGAAGGCCATAGAATCAAATCAGCTTCATCTCATGTAGTGGTCTACATAGCAAAAGCATTTTCCAGACTCCTGCCTGACAGATGGTTCAGAAAACTCTCATCGAGGTTCACCTCTCTTATGAACAAGGGTGAAGGGAGGAATGCAGGAACGGGAGCCGCGGCGTACGGCATCATGGCCTCTATCAATAACCGCGAGAATGTGGACGAGATAATGCTTGATGTGCTCGATAAGTTGTATACCGCTTAAGCAGAGGGCATGGAAATTTGCGATTTGCGATCTGCGATTTGCAAATTGAAATTGAGAGGGGAGAGCGGGTATTCGGTGATCAGTAATCTGTCCTCGGTCTTCTGTCTTCTGTCCTCGGACCTCGGACCTCGGTCTTCGGTCTTCGGTCTTCGATCACAGACCCTCGGACAGCAAAGCGTCAAGACAGCGAAGCCACCCTTCGCAGACCTTCGACAGGTTAAGGGATATGCGATGGGTGGCGAAGCGTAAAAACTGATCTTAACAATAATATTTTGATTAAACACATTAATACCTTATTTTTGTTCATTCCTATTTAGGAATAATTCCTATCTGATGAAGGCAGAAGAACACAGAGAGAGGCTGAAGCATTACGGCCTCAAGGTGACCCCGCAGAGAATAGCGGTTATGGAAGCTGTTGAGATGCTTCACAGCCACCCCAACGCTGACGAAGTGAGCCAGTTCATCCGGCAGAATTACCCGACTATAGCAACAGGCACAGTTTACAAGACCCTTGACACCCTGGTCGAAAAGGGATTGATCCGCAGGGTCAAAACTGACCGCGACATCATGCGGTACGATGCAATACTTCAATCGCACCATCACCTCTACTGTGCTGTCAGAGAGCGGATCGAGGACTATTATGACGACGAACTTGACAGTATTCTGAATGAATACTTTAAGCGCAAAAAGATAAAGGACTTCGATATCGAAGAGATAAGGCTACAGATCGTCGGGAGATTTCCGGATTGCGATAAAGAAAAACATAAGAACAGATAACATTAAAACTTAAACAAATGGCACAAAAAGGAAGAGAAATTGTCAAGATGAATGTCGATGAGCTCATCAACCTCCTGAACAAAGCGCTGGCAGACGAGTGGTTGGCGTATTACCAGTACTGGATCGGGGCGAAAGTAGTGAAAGGTCCGATGAAAGATGCTGTCATCGCGGAGCTGAGACTTCACGCAACCGAGGAGCTGGCTCACGCTGAACTTCTCTCAACACGTATCATACAGCTTGGCGGCACGCCGGTACTTTCTCCCGACCAGTGGATGAAGATAACAAATTGTGGTTATGACGTACCGTCAGACCCCTGGGTTGAAGAAATACTGAAACAGAATATCAAGGGTGAGCAGTGCGCTATCAAAACATATAACAGCCTCCTTGACATAACCCGCACCGGAGACCCAGTTTCATATAACATCATTTTGAGCATCCTCTCTGACGAGGTGGAACATGAGGAGGACCTTGATGCACTCAGGGAAGACCTGGACCTGATGCTTGCAAGAAGGCGTTGAGAGAATTAAGAATTATGAATTAGTGAATTATTAATCAATCAAATAATAAGTAATGGAAAACACACAGACATTTTCAATGCCGCGCATTGGTGACAAGGCGCCGGAATTCAAGGCAGTGACAACACAGGGTGAAATCAATTTCCCCTCAGACTATTCAGGAAGCTGGGTAATACTCTTCAGCCATCCGGCCGACTTCACGCCGGTATGCACATCGGAGTTCATGACGTTTGCGTCGATGGAAGAGAAGTTTGCAAAGGCTAACACCAAACTCGTAGGACTCTCCGTTGACGGTCTCTACAGCCATATCGCATGGCTTCGCACCATCAAGGAAAAGATCGAGTACAAGGGGATGAAGAATGTAGAGGTTAATTTCCCGCTGATAGAGGATATCACCATGGAGGTAGCCCGGAAATACGGCATGCTCATGCCAGGTGAGAGCAGCACAAAAGCCGTCAGGGCAGTCTTCTTCATTGATCCCAAGGGGATCATCCGAACCATTGTTTATTATCCCCTGAGCCTGGGACGCAACTTCCAGGAACTCTACAGGGTGGCTGTCGGCCTTCAGACTGCCGACGCTTTCTCTGTGGCCCTTCCTGCAGACTGGCAGCCGGGTGATGATGTCATCGTTCCGACAGCCGGATCATGCGGCGTGGCGAAACAACGAATGGAGAGCAAAGACGATATGACCTGTTACGACTGGTTCTTCTGCACTAAGAAACTTGATAAGCAGAAGGTGCTCGACACCGTTTTGAAAAAATAGCTCTCTTGTGTACAGTGTAACGACGCGCAGTTTGCGCGTCGTTGCATTTTTATAGTCTTACCGTTTGTTGTACTGATCGAAGAAATCATTCCCCTTGTCATCGGTAAGGATGAAGGCAGGCATGTTTTTCACCACTATCTTCCTGACGGCCTCCATACCCATCTCCTCGAAAGCGACAACCTCCGAAGAGAGGATATTTTCAGCTGCCAGCACCGCTGCCGGCCCTCCTACTGAGCCAAGGTAAAATCCTCCGTGCTTTTTGCATGATTCTATAACCTGGCGAGAACGGTTTCCCTTGGCAAGCATAATCATCGATCCTCCGAGACTCTGGAAAAGGTCAACGTAACCGTCCATTCGTCCTGCCGTCGTCGGGCCGAAGGAGCCTGACGCCATCCCCTGGGGTGTCTTTGCCGGACCGGCATAATAGATCGGGTGGTTTTTGAAGTAATCAGGCATGGGCTTACCCTCGTCAAGCAGCTGTTTGATCCTTGCATGGGCCATATCGCGGGCCACAATCAGCGTGCCGCTCAGGCTGAGCCTCGTCTTAACGGGGTATTTTGTCAGCTCGGCCAGAATCTCTTTCATGGGCCTTTCGAGATTGATCTCAACAGCCTTATCGAGCTCGGGCGCCTTGTCAGGCATGAACTGTGCAGGATTGGTCTCAAGCTGCTCAAGGAAGATACCGTCGGCGGTGATCTTGCCTTTAATGTTCCTGTCGGCGCTGCAACTGACGCCAAACCCCACAGGGCACGAAGCTGCATGACGCGGCAGGCGTATCACCCTGACATCGTGCACAAAATACTTCCCTCCGAACTGCGCACCGACACCATAGGTATGGCAAATCTCCTCCACCTTCTTCTCCCATTCAATGTCACGGAAAGCCCTGCCTGAAGGATTTCCCGATGTTGGCAGGTCATCGAGATACCCTGCTGATGCCAGCTTGACGGTCTTAAGCGTCATCTCCGCCGAGGTGCCTCCGATAACTATTGCGAGGTGGTACGGTGGGCAGGCTGAGGTCCCTAGATCCTCTATTTTCTCCCTAATGAATTTTGTGAGGGAGGCTTCGTTCAGCAGCGACTTCGACTGCTGATAGAGGAATGTCTTGTTGGCCGATCCGCCCCCCTTGGCGACAAACAGAAACTTGTACTCATTGCCCTGGCAGGCAGTGATATCTATCTGTGCCGGAAGGTTGCTGCCGGTGTTTTTCTCTTCAAGCATTGTCGACGGCACAATCTGTGAGTAGCGAAGGTTCTTCTCTCCGTAGGTCTGCCATATCCCCCTGCTTAAATGTTCCGCGTCGTCAGCGCCTGTCCATACATCTTCGCCCTTGTATCCTATCACTATGGCAGTGCCGGTGTCCTGGCACCACGGGAGCTTGCCCTCGGCAGATATGACAGTATTGCGCAGCATTATCCATGCAACAAAGCGGTCATTGTCAGTCGCTTCCGGGTCATCGAGTATGGCGGCAAGCTTCTCGAGATGCGAGGTGCGCAGATAGAAGTTAACATCGATGAAAGCCTGTTTTGCCAGGAGCTGCAGCGCCTCAGGTTCAACCTTCAGAAGTCGCCGTCCGCAACACTCTGTAACCTGAATATGGTCAGAAGTAAGTTTCCGGTATTCTGTCAGGTCCTCACCATGCTGCATGTTTTTTTCATAGATAAAATCTGCCATTTTTTGCTTTTTTAATGAGCGTCTTTCAAATATACTAAATCCATTTGTTGCAGCAATATTAAAATTGCACAGGGCACAGAGCACAGGGCGCAGGGCACAGAGCACAGAGCTCAGGGCACAGGGCACAGGGCACAGGGCACAGGGCACAGAGCACAGGGCAAGGAGCAAGGGGCAAGGAGCAAGGAGCAAGGAGCAAGGGGCAAGGGGCAAGGAGCAAGGGGCAAGGGGCGAGGGGCAAGGAGCAAGGGGCGAGGGGCGAGGGGCAGGCAGAATTTTGATCCCGAAGGCGATCACAGCCGATCCGAAAACATTATGTGAATTCCTTTGACTGATCCCCAAGGGATCACAGCTTTGTAGCTACGGGATACCGTTACACACATCACCTTATTTAGATTTAATCTAAATAAGGCCCAGTTTAAAAATATTTCCCTCCGGCCGAAAACGTTTGAAATAACAAATCCGGCGCAAACGCCCGAAAAATCAAGGCGGAGATGCGATAAAACGGTATTGCGGAACCGGATTTTAGACTAATTTTGAATAGCTTTAACAAACAGGTGTAATAAAATAACACAGAAGATATTATGAGTATGATCTACAGGCAGAAGCCAAGACTCTCATTCATGCAGATATGGAACATGAGCTTCGGCTTCCTGGGCATACAGTTCGGCTTTGCCCTCCAGAACGCAAATGTCAGCCGCATCTTTGAGACCCTCGGTGCAAATGTCGACGACATACCTATCCTCTGGGTTGCAGCCCCTGTAACGGGACTTATAGTCCAGCCAATCATAGGGCATATGAGCGACAAAACATGGAACCGCCTCGGGCGGCGCCGCCCCTATTTTCTCACGGGAGCCATCCTGGCGTCACTGGCCCTCTTCTTCATGCCCAACTCACCGGCACTGTGGGTGGCAGCCGGGACACTCTGGATTATGGATGCCTCCATAAATATCTCCATGGAACCCTTCAGGGCATTTGTCGGTGACATGCTTTCTTCAGAGCAGCGGACGAGAGGATTTGCCATGCAGAGCTTTTTTATCGGCACAGGTGCCGTGGTCGCCTCCGCCCTGCCCTACATGCTGACAAACTGGTTCAATGTATCGACAGAACCGGCAGCCGGGAAGCTTATACCGGCAAACGTCAAGCTGGCCTTTTACATCGGAGCCGGCGTCTTCTTCCTCGCCGTGCTGTGGACCATAATAAAAACAAAAGAATACTCTCCGGCTGAGCTGGAGGAGTTTGACAAAGGGGAAAAGGTTGCACGGGGTGAACTCTTAAATGAACCAGGAACCAGGAACCAGGAACACGTAACACAACATGGAGCGCAGGGAGCAGATCTCAGGGCTCAGGGAACGGTGAATTTCTACCGGCCGGGTATCATCTGGCTGGCGGCAGGCGCCGTGCTGACATTCGTCCTCTCCCGTATGAACATTGAAAAAGAGCTCTATATCCTCGGAGGGGGACTGACACTGTTTGGTCTCCTCCACCTGCTTGCAGGTGCTTTTCAATCAGCCGGGAAAAAGGATAACGGTCTCAACTCCATCCTTACCGACCTGAAGAACATGCCGCCCACAATGGGACAGCTGGCCGTGGTGCAGTTCTTCTCATGGTTCGCCCTGTTCGCCATGTGGATATACACTACCTCTGCCGTCACCTCACAGGTCTACGGCACCAGTGACACCTCCACAGAGCTCTATAACAAGGGGGCTAACTGGGTGGGAGTTCTGTTCGCAGTATATAACGGATTTGCTGCCGTGGTGGCGTTCCTGCTGCCTGTCCTGGCAAAAGTGACCAGCAGGAAGATAACCCACTCAATCAGCCTTGCAGCAGGCGGGATAAGCCTCATCTCGATAAGCCTCATAGGATCACCCCAGCTGCTCATACTACCCATGCTCGGCATAGGGATGGCATGGGCAAGCATCCTCTCGATGCCTTACGCCATCCTGACAGGTTCACTTCCTCAGAACAAGATGGGGGTATTCATGGGTATCTTCAACTTCTTCATCGTGATACCGCAGATACTTGCGGCGAGCATCCTCGGCAGCATGGTGAGGCATCTCTTTGACGGCAATACTATGAATGCACTTATTGCCGGGGGAGTCTCGATGATGATAGCAGCAGCCACTGTGATATTTGTCAGGGATGTTGACGACATACGATAGCAATGGAACTTAAGGGATGCATTTTTGACCTCGACGGCGTCATCGTTGACACGGCAAAGTACCACTACCTTGCATGGAAGCGCCTTGCCGCCGAGCTGGGATTTGAATTCAGCGAGGAGCATAACGAGGCCCTCAAGGGTGTCAGCCGCATGGCCTCGCTTGAGATACTTCTTAGAGTGGGAGGTATAAAAGTCAGTGACGAAAGAAAACATGAGCTGGCAGAGAGGAAAAACAGGTGGTATGTGGAATACATCTCTGACATGACACCTGATGAGATACTCCCGGGCAGTGTTGATTTCCTTGAACTTTTAAGGAAGGAAGGGATAAAAACAGCCATAGGCTCTGCAAGCAGAAATGCCGGGACAATACTTGACGGCATCAGGCTTCGCAGCTATTTCGATGTTATTGTTGACGGAAACAAAATACATAAAGCCAAGCCCGACCCCGAAGTATTTGTCAGGGGGGCGGAAGAGATGAATCTTCATCCGTCACAGTGCGTGGTGTTCGAGGATGCACAGGCAGGTATCGAGGCAGCCATTGCCGGAGGGATGAAGTGTGTGGGTGTGGGAGACCCCGTGTTGCTTAACAGGGCTGACATCGTCATACCTGACATGAGGCATATTACAGTTGATCAACTAAGAAATCTATAATGTGAAATGAACGATTCACGTTTTCAGTCCGATGAGTGGAAAATCATTGAAACGCGGTTTGATCCGGTGAGAGGTCGTGACTCCGAGAGCATCTTTTCTCTCGGTAACGGCATGATGGGCCAGCGCGCCAACTTTGAGGAGACATATACGGGTGACTCCCTGCAGGGCACATACGTGGCAGGAGTCTATTATCCTGACAAGACCGTCGTGGGATGGTGGAAGAACGGCTACCCGGAGTATTTCGCCAAGGTGCCTAACGCCCCGTCATGGACAGGGATCGAGGTAAAGATAGACGGTGAGACGCTCGACCTCGCCAGCTGCGAGGTAAAGGAATTCCGCAGGGAGCTTGACATGAGGGAGGGCCTCCTGACAAGGAGCTTCACTGTTGTCATGCCCTCCGGAAGGACAGTCAGCGTGACGGCCCGGAGGTTCCTTTCGATGAGTGAGCCTGAACGTGCAGCCATAAGCTATTCAGTCACAGTCACAGGCGGAAGCGGGAAGATAGAGATATCACCCTGGCTGAACGCCGATGTACATAACGAGGACGCCAACTACGGCGAGAAGTTCTGGGAGAACGAAATGGCAGAGTGCGACGGTATGAGGGCTGTGGTGGTGGCACAGACACGTAAGACGGGCTTTGTCGTGGCCACGGCGATGGAAAACACTCTGACGGTCAACGGTTGGGCTGCCTCTGTGGCACCGTCGGTAACAGCCGGAAAAATGACAGCACACTGCACCTACACCTGCGACTACTCCCCTGGCGATATCTTCGAATTAAGAAAATATGTTGCCGTACTCTCCTCTATGAATCATCCTGCTGAAAACATTGGCCGCGAGGCGATGACGGCAGCCGGTGAAGCGGCTCAGAAAGGTTTTGACGCCATGCTTCAGAGCCACAGGGATGCATGGAGTGCCAAATGGGAACATGGCGACATTGTCATCAGGGGTGACATTGAGGCCCAGCAGGGGATCAGGTTCAACATCTTCCAGCTTAACCAGACCTACACCGGAGAAGATCCGAGACTCAACATAGGCCCCAAGGGATTCACGGGGGAGAAGTACGGCGGAAGCACTTACTGGGACACAGAGGCGTTCGCCTTTCCGTTCTACCTGAGCACTGCCGATACGCATGTCGCACGCAACCTGCTGCTTTACAGATACAAGCATCTTGAGAAGGCAATGGAAAACGCCGGCAAGCTGGGTTTCTCCGGCGGTGCTGCGTTATACCCTATGGTGACAATGAACGGCGAAGAGTGCCATAACGAGTGGGAGATAACATTCGAGGAGATACACCGTAACGGCGCCATCGCCTTTGCCATCTTCAATTATGTCAGGCATACCGGCGACCATGATTACCTCGCCGGCTACGGGCTGGAGGTGCTTATCGCTATCTCCCGTTTCTGGGCGCAGAGGTGCAACTGGTCTGACGAGAAGAAAAAATATGTTATCCTAGGCGTCACGGGGCCCAACGAGTATGAGAACAACGTCAACAACAACTGGTACACCAACACGCTGGCCAGATGGACGCTCAGTTATACGGTCTCCTCG